>CALXCH010000031.1 GCA_944386735.1 uncultured Clostridia bacterium | reverse complement strand
GGTGCAGTATTAATCTTCTTCGTATTAGTAGTATTAGTACCTTGTGTACAAGTTTATATGGGAAACTTCTTATTCTCAGCTTATGGGGTATAAGAAAAGAAATGGGAAAAAGGAGAAAACTCTTTTTTCCTATTTTTTCTTTCCAGAAAGGATTGTTATATGGTAAATAAAAATAGACAAAATAGTGGCATAAAAGGATTAAGTATTGATAAAAAAATTCAAATATTAGTGAATTATGGTGATATAAGCCTAATAAGAAAAAGAAAAGATTGTACAGAAAAAGAAAAGCTTTTAGTAGAAATAAAAAATAGTTTAAAAAGAGCTTATATAGAAGGAAAGTTAACTGAAGAGCAAATAAAACTCTTGGAAGAACATGGAATGGCTTGGAATAAAAAGATTAGAGGAAAAAAAGCATTAGAAGATTTAATCAGTTCAGGTGTAGATATAGTAAGTATAAAGCAAAAAGGAAAAAATTTAACAGAAGAAGAAAGAAGATTAGGAGAAATCAAACATTATCTAAAAAGATTATATAGAGAAGGCGAATTATCAGAAGATATAATTAGACGAGCAGAAGAACATGGGATGGTTTGGGATAACTCTGAAATTAGAGGAATCAAAGCATTAAATACTTTAATTAATTCAGGTTTAAATATAGGAAGAATAAAAACAAAAGGGAAAAATTTAACAGAAGAAGAAAGAAGATTAGGAGAAGCTAAGCATTATTTAAAAAGATTATATAAGAAAGGTGAATTATCAGAAGATATAATTAGGAAAGCAGAAGAGCATGGCATGGTTTGGACCGAGAGAAAAACAAAAAGAAAAACTAGATTGGAGACATTGAAAAGAGAAAAGGAAGAATTAGATGATAAGGAAGCAAAAGCAAAAGCATTGTTAGAAGAAGTAGAAAGACAAGCAGAAGAAATAGAAAATCAACAAAGTAAAAGTGTATTAGATGGAGAGGAACGTTAAATGGATGATATATTAGAATTACAAAAAAAGTATGAAAGAGGAGAAATTAAGGAAGAAGAATTATCTAAAGAAGAAATAAAAAGGTTGGAGCAATTGTATGAGAAACAAATAGAAGAAAAAAAAGAGAGTTTAAAAAATTATAAAGAGAAAATAGAAAAATATTTAAAAAATTAAAATAAAATATGAAGAAAAGAGGATAAGATGGAAAAGGGTAAGAAAAGTTCAGAATATAAGATGGGAATAGATTTAGGCGGAAGTCATATAGCAATAGGTGTTGTAGATAAAGATGGGAAAATTTTAGAAAAAATAGAGAAAAAATTAAAAGGAATAGTAACAAAAGAAGTGAAAAAAGTAATTGAAAATACTATTGTTGAAGCAAAAGAAAAATTTAGTAAAGAATATGATATAAAAGAAATAGGAATAGCAATACCTGGAACTGTTACAAAAGAAGAAGTAATAAAGTCTGTAAATTTGGGTTTAAAAAATTATAAAATAGTAGAAGAATTAAAAAGGAAAATAGATTTACCAATAAAAATTAGAAATGATGCAAAATGTGCAGCAATAGCAGAAAGTACATATGGTTCATTAAAACAATATAAAAGAATTTTATTTTTAACATTAGGAACAGGAATTGGCCGGAGCTGTCATTATAAATAATGAACTTCTAGATACAGGAGATTTACCAGGTTGCGAAATAGGACATATGGTAATTGAAAAAGATGGCCTAGAATGTAATTGTGGTAAAAGAGGTTGTTTCGAAAAGTATGCATCAATGAAAGCCTTTAAAAATAATTTAAGAAAAGCTTTAGGTTATGATGAAACATTTAGTGGTAAAGAGTTACTTGCTTTAATAAAAAATACAAATAAAGAGGATAATAATTATAGAATAATACAAAAAGTAAAAAAAGAATTTATAGAAAATTTAGCTTTAGGAATATCTAATTTAGTAAATATATTTGAACCAGAAGCAATTGGAATTGGTGGAAGTTTTGTATATTTTGAAGAAGTATTGTTAAATGACTTAAAAGAAGAATTACTTACTAAAAATTTATTATTTAACCCACGAAAAGAAATAAATATACAAACAGCAGTGCTTGGAAATGAAGCAGGAATAATAGGTTCTATTTTATAAAAAATGAGACAATTTGGGACGGGACTTTTTGTCTCAAGTCCACAGTATTAAAAAGAAAGACATAGAAAATTATTTCTATGCCTTTTTTTATAATATAGAAGTTTTATTTTTTTCTTTACTTTTAGCATCTACTTTATTTTTTACAATTAGGAACTCTAATTATGCTACCAGCATAAATTAGGTTTGGATTTGAGATATTATTTAAAGTAGCAATTTCACTTACAGTAGTATTATATTTAGCAGCAATACCACTTAAAGTATCTCCTCTTTTAACTGTGTATAGGATTTTTCCACATTCATTACCTAAATTTGAATTGATGCCATTAGAAATTATAATTCTTTGACCTGGATAAATTAAATTAGGGTTACTAATATTATTTAAAGTTACTAAATTAGATACAGTTGTATTATATTTAGTAGCAATTTCACTTAAAGTGTCTCCTCTAACTACAGTATAAACTGTAGATGAAGAATTATTATTGTTAACATTATTATTAGTTAAAGAATTTGTTCTTATTGTAAGTTGCTGACCGGGATATATTAAATTAGGATTTGTAATAAATGTATTTAAGGAAACAATACTATTTACAGTTGTTCCATAATCTTTTGCAATTTCACTTAAAGTGTCGCCAGACTTTACTGTATAAACAATAGTTTCACTATTTTCAGGTGCTTCAGGTACAGTTGGAGTCTCAGGTGTTGGAATAGGTGAAGTATTAGAAAGTAGAACACCATCTGTAAACTGGTCTCTATCTACATTACCCAAAATACCAGAAACTCTTCCAGTACTTGTATATTGCCAACCTACCCAAGTAGACCATTTATCATTTCCACCAGGCTCACTTACACCATAGTTTGCAACCCAAAGAGGATAAATTGATAAGCTACTACTTAAAATAGTTCTTGCAGTGTAGCTATTGCTGTAAATAAGTACATCTTTATTAGTAGCACTTTGTAGAGTCTCTAAGAAAACTCTTGAAATTTCATTAATTTCGTTAACAGATAAATTACCAAAAGATTCAAAATCCATTGCTAACCTACAATCAGGTTCTTTTCCACTGATAACTCTTGCAAAGAAATTAGCTTGCGTACGTGCTTGTTCAACAGTTCTTGCAGTAACATAGTGATAAAAGCCTACTTTTAAACCATTTGCTTTTGCATTTTGATAGTTTTGTTCAAAATAAGGATCAATATAACTTTGTCCCTCACTAGACTTCATATACACAATATCAATACCTGCATCTTTAACAAGAGCAAAATTTATATTTCCTTGCCAAGAGCTAACATCTATTCCTTGATAAATTATAGAGCTTGAAGGTCCAAAAGCAAAAGACGGAATATAAGTAGCAAAAATAAAGAATAAAACTAAAAAACATGCAAGAAAATTATATTTAAGCTTTTTAAAAAATATATTATTATTATAAACAGTATTATTAAATTTTATACTCATAAGAAACCTCCTTTCTAGGGAATACCCTTTTTTACATAATATGTAATATACCTTATAGAGGTTTCTTTTTATTGTTGTTTTTTGGGACGGGGTCAAAAAACAGCTAAAGAGTAAAGGTGAGATAAATTGAAAATAGGACTCTTTGTTTCATTTTGAAACAAAAAAGTCCCGTCACAAATTGTCTCGTTTTAGAATCTATTTAAATAGATGTCATTAATTTCGTCAGTATCAGGAGTTGCTTTATCCCACTCTTGCCCATAAAGACTATAAAAGTTTAGTAATAATTCTAATTTTAGCCACTCTCCATTTTGCATAGTTTCTAATATACCAGCTATTCTATCTACCATAAATTTGTTTAATGTTTTCATATCCTCTTGTGATAATTTTCCAGCACTATGCATATCTTCTACAGGACCATTTCTAAAAAAATAATGTGTTAAAGCTATAGAGATACTATCTATGTTATTTTTATCAAATAGTCTTTCTTTCAACCTTTCTTTAGAACTTTGATTCAGATTTTTAAGTAAAGCATTATTAAAATCTTTATCATCATGAATTGGATAATTATATAGTTTTATATTCCATTTATTTCTTTTATATTTTACTTGTGATATGTTAACTCCATATAATTCAGCTATCATAGAGTCACTATTGTTTTTAAAAAGTTTTTCTAAATCTTCTTTTGTTATTTTGTCCCATTCTAGATTTTCGCCGTTTTCTTTTCTCTGTTTCAATTCTTCATATAAATCTTTTTTCATATCTTTTAATCCTTTCTAGTTTTCTTTATACTACTACAATTTATTAAAAGTTTCAAGAAAACACTAAGTTATTTTAATAAAAGGGATTATTTTAATAAATAGCTCAAAAAAATTTTGTAAAATACTTGAATTTTAGGAAAATCTTTGATATAATACTTATCGTGATTAAACACGCTTATAGCAGTTTTGCGGGAAGTGCCTAAATTTTAGGTCCTAAGAAACGGAAACTTAAGCGGAAGAATAACAAAAAGGGAGGAATTTAAAATGGCAGTAGTTGCAATGAAACAATTACTAGAAGCAGGTGTTCATTTTGGACATCAAACAAGAAGATGGGATCCAAGAATGGCTGAATATATATTCCAAGCTAGAAATGGTATCCATATTATTGATTTACAAAAGACATCAAAAAAATTAGATGAGGCTTATAACTTTGTAAGAGAACAAGCAGAAGAAGGAAAAACAATTCTATTTGTCGGAACAAAGAAACAAGCTCAAGAGTGCATGAAAGAAGCAGCTGAAAAATGCGGAATGTACTATGTAGATAAAAGATGGTTAGGTGGAATGCTTACAAACTTTGATACTATTCAAAAAAGAATTCAAAGATTAAAAGACTTAGAAACAATGTCAGAAGATGGAACATTCGACGTATTACCTAAAAAAGAAGTAATTTTACTTAAAAAAGAAATGGAAAAACTAGAAAGAAATCTTGGTGGAATTAAAGATATGAATGAATTACCAGGAGTTATATTCTTAGTAGACCCTAAAAAAGAAAGAATAGCTGTATTAGAAGCTAAAAAATTAGGAATTCCAACAGTTGGATTAGTTGATACAAACTGTAATCCAGAAGATGTTGATTATGTTATTCCTGGAAATGATGATGCAATAAGAGCAGTTAAATTAATTGCAGATGTTATGGCAAACGCAGTTATTGAAGGAAAACAAGGTGAAAGTTTAGATAGTGAAAGTGTAGCTGAAGAAGAAGCTTCAGAAGAACCAGAAAGCATCGAAGAAGTTGTAGCAAACGAGGAAGAAACAACAGAAGCTACAGATAACACAGACGAAGTAACAGAATAATAATAAATAAAACATAAAAAATAAATAGAAGATAAAAAAGGAAGAGTAGAGCTTTTCTGCTCTACTCTTTTAAAAAATATAAAAGGGAGGAAAGAAAAATGATTACAGCAAGTCAAGTAAAAGATCTTAGAGAAAAAACAGGTGCAGGTATGATGGACTGCAAAAAAGTTTTAACAGAAACAGATGGAGACATGGAGAAAGCAATTGAATTATTACGTGAAAGAGGAATTGCAAAAGCAGCTAAAAAATCAGGAAGAATTGCAGCAGAAGGTTTAGTAGAAAGCTATATTTCAGAAGATGGAAAAGTAGGAGCAGTAGTAGAAGTAAATGCAGAAACAGACTTTGTTGCAAAAAATGAAGAATTCAAAACATTTGTAGCAAGTGTTGCAAAACAAGTTGTTGAGAAAAATCCAAAAGATTTAGATGATTTATTAGCACAAGAATCAATAGATGAAGCAGGAAAAACAGTAAAAGATGTTTTAACAGACAAAATTGCTAAAATTGGTGAAAACATGAATATTAGAAGATTTGCAAGATTTGAATCAGCTGGATTATTAGAAAGTTATATTCATGGAGATGGAAAGATAGCAGTTTTAGTAAATATGAAAGGTGGAGATCATGAAGTTGCAAAAGATGTTTGTATGCAAATTGCAGCTGCAAGACCTGAATATTTAAATGAAGCATCTGTTCCAGAAGATAGATTAAATAAAGAAAAAGAAATTTTAAAAGCTCAAACAATGAATGAAGGAAAACCAGAAGCAATAGCTGAAAAAATCGTTCAAGGAAGAATTAGAAAATTCTTTGAAGAAGTTTGCTTAGTTGACCAACCATTTGTTAAAGATCCAAATAAAAAGGTATCTGAGTTATTAAAAGAACATAATGCAGAAGTAACAGAATTTGCAAGATTCGAAAAAGGTGAAGGAATAGAAAAGAAAGAAGAAAATTTTGCAGAAGAAGTTATGAAACAATTAAAATAATAAGTAAATGAAATGTAATGCACTACCCAAAAGGTAGTGTATTTTTTTCTAAAAAATACACAAGCACTAAAAATGTAAAATTTTTATAAAAACTATTTATCAAAAATATGAAAAAATGGAAAATTTAGTAAAATAAAGTTTAAATAAAATAGATACTTTAATTCTATTGACAAAATTTGTAAATAATGGTATTATAGGTGTACTTTTTAATCAAGTTTTTAAATCATTGAGAAAAATCTTCTCATATTTTCTAAGAAAAAACAAAAAGTAAATTTAAGGAAGAAGGTGATAAAAAGAGAAAAATGAAGGAAACGAAAGATAAACACAATAATTTACTAAAGAATAAAAGTTGTTTAATTGATAAAAATAAAGTAGAATGGAGGTAGAGCATGGAAATAAAAGCTTTTACAGAAAATGACTATTTTAGAGCTAATATATTATATCCTCGTGTTAGGAGAGTAGGAGCTTTAGCAGATGTAAGTGAAGAATATCATTTAGAATTAGGTGACGAATATGAGGTACATAATGAACATGATAAATTATTTAAGAAAATATTAGAAAGGCTAAAGGAAGTAGAGTTTGCAATAAAAAAGGCATTAAATCTAAAAAAGGACGAAAAGTTAGAGCTAATATCAGTAAGAAATGAATTCATAACAATTGACTTTAGAGGAAAACAAGCAGATATGGTATATAAATTAAAAGATAAGGAGGTATATTTTTTAATTGAGCATCAGTCTACACAAGACCCTGATATGGCATATAGAATATTAGAATATGAAGTGGAAATAATGGAAAAAAGCTTTTTAGAAAATGGATTTAAAAGTAAGTTTTGTGCAAAAGTAATACCTATAGTAATATATACAGGAAAAGGAAAGTGGAAACAACCTAAAAGTGTAGTAGAAATACAAGAAAAATTTGGATATGAAGTAAAACCAAATGTAAATTATGCAGGAATAGGTGAGTATAATGTGCTAGATATAAATGATTATACAAAAGAAGAATTATTAGAAGAAGGAACATTTCTAAGTAGAGCAATGTTAATGGAAAAAGCAATAAGTGAAGATGAATTAATAGCTGTATTAGATAAAATAATACCAATGACAAAAGAAGATGAAAAAGCTGATATGATAGAAATATTAAGATACATTTTGGTAAAAGACTTAGGAAAAGTAAGAGCACAAAAATATATTGATATGTTAGAAGAAGGAGGAATGGATATGGGAACATTTGTAAATGAATTAAGGGAAGATAGAGAAAGGACACTTTTAAATGTAAAGGAAGAAGGAAGAAAAGAGGGCAGATTTCAAGTTGCATTAGAAATGTTAAAAAATAGAATGGAAGATGATGATATAATAAAATGTACACACATTAGTAAAAAAGACTTAAAAAAATTAAAATTACAATTAGTTTAATTTAGACAAAAGAAGATGATAAGTGGATATGTCAGAAGGAAAAAGCAATATCTTAAATAATAACAGTACAAGATAAATAGAGAGTGCTATGAAAGGCAACTAGTTAGAAATAATTAGTTGCCAGTTTTTGTAATGGAGGAAGAGCGATTATTTAAATTTATGTTTTATTTTATTTTTTTGCTGTTTTTTGACCCCGTCCCAAAAAACAGTAAAAAAGATAATTTTTTAATAAATTATTAAAACAATTAAGAAATTCTTAAAAAAATACTGTATTTTTTCTAAAAGTGTGATAGAATAGGCTAGAAAATAAAATTAAGGAGAGAGGAAAGATGCCAGATACAAAATATAAGAGAGTATTAATAAAGTTAAGTGGAGAAGCCTTAGCTGGAAAAAGAGGTACAGGAGTTGATGTAGAAACAGTAGGAGCTATTTGTGATAAGATAAAAGAAGTAGTAGATATGGGAGTACAGGTAGCAATAGTAGTAGGAGGAGGAAACTTCTGGAGAGGAAGAAATGGACATCAAATGGAAAGAACTACAGCAGATTATATGGGAATGTTAGCAACAGCAATGAATGGATTAGCACTTCAAGATGCATTAGAAACAAGAGGAGTATTTACTAGAGTACAAACAGCAATAGAAATGAGAGAAATTGCAGAACCATTTATACAAAGAAAAGCAGAAAAACATTTAAACAAAGGAAGAGTAGTAGTATTTGCGTGTGGTACAGGACATCCATATTTTACAACAGATACAGCAGCAGTGCTTCGTGCAACAGAAATAGATGCAGATGTAATATTACTTGGAAAATCAGTAGATGCAGTATATGATTCAGATCCAAAGACGAACCCTAATGCTAAAAAATATGATGAAGTATCATATATGGAAGCATTAGAAAAAGATTTAAAGGTAATGGACTCAACAGCAATAGCAATGTGTAGAGATAACCATATGCCATTATTAGTATTTGGAATAGAAGATCCAGAAAATATAGTAAGAGCAGTAAAAGGTGAAAAAATAGGAACTATTGTAAGATAGTTAAAAAATATAAAATGAAAAAAGAAATAGACAAAATTAAAAATAAAAGAAAAAATAAAAAATTAAAGGAGAGATTTTATTATGGATTATAAAAGTTTAGAAGAAAAGATGGATAAGACAATAAGTGTATTTAGTGAAAAATTAGCAGAGGTAAGAGCAGGACGTGCTAACCCAGCAATATTAAACAAAGTAAAGATAGACTACTATGGAACACAAACACCAATTAATCAAGTAGCAGCTATATCAGTTCCAGAAGCAAGATTAATTGTTATCCAACCATGGGATGCAAGTGTATTAAAAGAAATAGAAAGAGCAATTTTAGCATCAGATATAGGAATTAACCCTAATAATGATGGAAAAGTAATAAGACTAGCTTTCCCTGAATTAAATGAAGAAAGAAGAAAAGAATTAGTAAAAGATATTAAGAAAATGGGAGAAGAAGCAAAAGTAGCAGTAAGAAATGTAAGAAGAGAAGGAATAGATTTAGCTAAATCTATGCAAAAAAATGGTGAGATGACAGAAGATGAGTTGAAAAATGCAGAAAATGATATACAAAAAATGACAGATAAATATATTGAAGAAGTAGATAAAGTTTTAGAGAAAAAAGAAAAAGAAATAATGTCAGTATAATAATAAAATTATTTTATTATAAGAATTGTTTTATTATAAAAAATATAATTTTGTTTATTATTATTAAGGGAGACAATTATGGAATTTAAGGAAGAATTAAAAAAATACCAAGAAATGGTAAATAAAGAATTAGAAAAATATTTTAAAACATATTTAATTGGTAGTACAACTTGTTATGAAAAAACCTTAAATGACTCTAAGGAATATAGCTTAATGGCAGGAGGAAAACGATTAAGACCAATTTTGGTACTTAGTACATATAAGTTATTTAGAGATGATATAGAAAAATGTTTTCCATATGCTATTGCAATAGAAATGGTACATAACTTTTCTCTAATACATGATGATTTACCAGGAATTGATAATGATGATTTTAGACATGGAAAATTAACGAACCATAAAAAATTTAATGAAGCAACAGCAATTCTTGCAGGTGACGGCTTATTAAATGGTGCTTATATGGTAATTAGTAATGATTTCATGAACCTAATTGCAAAAAAGAGAAAAAGAACAATTGATGATATTAAAGTTGATATTAATGATATTGATAAAAAAACAAGAGTATTTAGTGAATTTGCGTCAGCAGTAGATAGAATGATAGCAGGCGAATATGTAGATACAGAAGATGAGGGAAAGGAAATAGATATAAATGAATTAGAATATATTCATAGGAATAAAACAGGTGCATTAATAAAATTATGTGTAAGAATGGGAGCTATCTTAGGTGGAGCAAATGAAGAAGAACTAAAATCATTAACTAGTTATGCTGAAAATATAGGTTTGGCATTTCAAATAAAAGATGATATATTATCAGAAGAAGGAGACGAAAAAGTTTTAGGAAAGCCTGTTGGCAATGATAAAAAAAGAGGAAAATGTACATATGTTTCAGAATATGGTTTAGAAGAAGCAAAAAAAATATTAGATAGAAGGACAGAAAATGCAATAAGTGCATTAGAAAGTTTTGGAAATAAGGCTGAATTTTTAAGAGGATTAGCTTTATATATAGAAAATAGAAATAAATAAGAATTATAAATTTAAGGAGAAACATAATGGAATTTAACAAAGAAAATATGCCAAGGCATATTGCAATAATAATGGATGGAAATAGAAGATGGGCAAGACAAAGAGGAAAAGGTGCAAGCTATGGACATAAAGAAGGTGCAAAGACTTTAGAGAAAATAGTTAGATATGCAAACAAGATAGGTTTAGAGTACATAACAGTATATGCTTTTTCAACAGAAAATTGGAAAAGAACAGCAGATGAAGTAAAAGCATTAATGATATTACTTCAAAGCTATTTAGACGATTATTCAAAAAGAGCAGATACAGAAAATATAAGGGTAAAAGTTCTTGGAGATATTACAGCGTTATCAGATGGGATGCAAAAAAGTATTATAAATTGTATGGAAAGAACGAAAAACAATACAGGCGTTACTTTTAATATTGCATTAAACTATGGTGGAAGAGATGAAATAATAAAAGCAGTAAAGAAAATAGCAAAAGATGTAGAAGATGGTAAAATAAAAGTAGAAGATATAGACGAAAAAATGATATCAGATAATTTATATACTGCAGGGATGCCAGATCCAGATTTACTAATTAGAACAAGTGGTGAATTAAGATTAAGTAATTTCTTACCTTGGCAAGTAGTATATTCAGAGTTTTTATTTGTAGATAAAAACTGGCCAGATTTTACAGAAGAAGACTTAGATAATGCTATAATAGAATATCAAAAAAGAACAAGAAAATTTGGAGCAAACTAAAAACAGAAAAGGAATGAAAAAAATGGATATAAAAAGAATAACATCAGGGTTGCTTGGTTTCCCGTTGGTGTTAATAATTTTAATACTGGGGAATAATATTGTAGTAGATGTAGCTTTAGCAGCTATCACGCTTCTTGCTATGAATGAATATTTTAATGCAGTATCAAAGGTAGCAAAACCAGTAAAGTGGCTTGGATATTTAAGTTGTCTTTCTGTTGCTGCAATGCATTTTATTCCAAATGAATATATAGGAATGTATGTTACATTATCAATACCAATAGTATTATTAATTTTATTTGCACAGATAATTGTAACAGATATGAAAACTAATTTTAAAGACATAGCATTTACTTTTATTGGTATATTTTACATAGTATTTTTTATGATGTTTGTAGCATTAATTGATGGTATGGATAATGGAAAAATATTAATTTGGTATATAATAATAGCATCTTGGGGAACAGATATAGTAGCATTTTTTGTAGGAACATTTCTTGGAAAACATAAATTTAGTAAGATAAGCCCTAAGAAATCAATAGAAGGATGTATTGCAGGAACAATTGGAGCCATACTACTAATGCTTTTATATACATACATTGTAAATACTTTCTTTGGTATGAATTATTCATATCCTACTATTGCAGGAATAGGATTAATATTGAGCTTAATAGGACAGATAGGAGATTTCGCAGCATCTAGCATAAAAAGATATGTAGATATAAAAGATTTTAGTAATTTAATACCAGGTCATGGGGGTATGCTAGATAGAATAGATAGTTTAATATTTATAGCACCTTTTGCATATGCTATATTTACTTTATTATAGGAGGGATTTTTTATATTGGTAGGAGTTTTAATTGTAGCTATAAAGATTATAGTTTTACTTGGATTTTTAATCCTTATACATGAATTAGGACATTTCACAGTTGCAAAGCTTTGTAAAGTAAAGGTAAACGAATTTGCAATTGGATTTGGACCAACTATTTGGAAAAAACAAGGTAAAGAAACTAAATATGCTTTAAGGTTAATCCCTCTTGGTGGGTTTGTAAGTATGGAAGGTGAAGATGAGGAGTCTAACGAAGAAGGCTCTTTTTCTAAGGCTAGTATTCCAAAAAGAATGGCAATTGTAGTAGCAGGTGCTACTGTAAATATAATATTTGCTGTAATTGTATATTTTATTTTAGCTTCTACAACAGGAACATATATATCTAATGAAATAGATTCTACTATTGATAATTTTGCAGCTAGGGAAGCGGGCATGCAATCAGGAGATAAAATTATTAAAATAAATGATGAAGAAATTAAGAGTAAATATGATTTAGATAAAGAAATGGAGAAAAGTACTGGTGAAGAACTGAAAGTTCAAGTTGAAAGAAATGGAGAATTACTAGATTTTAATATAAAACCAACAGAAGTAAAAAATAAAGTCACAGGAATTTATATAGATGATAAAGCTAAAATAATTACAACTGATAAAGGTAGTAGCGCAGAGAAAGCAGGAATAGAAAATAATGATGAAATATTAAAGATTAATGGCCAAGAAGTAAACGGAAGTAGAGATAAAGCAATAGAAATATTAAATCAAACTAATAATGAGAATCAAAACATAAACGAAAACGAAAATGAAAATGAAAACAATGATAATAAACCAATAGAATTCACATTAAAGAGAGGTAATGCAGAAGTAACAATAAAGGTAGTTCCAGATATAGTATCTACTTATTATTTAGGTGTTAATATGAAATATGCTGAAGATTCGTTTATAAATAGATGCATAAATGGATGGATGGAAACTAAAGTATTTGTATTTTCAATATTCGACAATATAAGACAATTATTTACAGGAAATGTAGGAATAGACCAAATGATGGGACCAGTTGGTATTTCAGAGGTTGTTGCTAAAACTAATGGCTTTAGAGAATTCTTTGAAATGATGGCATTAATATCATTATCATTGGGTGTAACTAATCTTTTACCAATACCAGCATTAGATGGAGGAAAGTTATTAATATTATTAATAGAAGCAATAAGAAGAAAGCCTCTAAAACAACAAACTGAAATAAATATACAACTAATAGGTTTTGCAATTATAATAGCAATATTCTTAATGGTTACCTATAATGATATTTTAAGGATTTTCTAGGATTAAAATGTTGTTTTCCCAACATTTTCCAGCAGTTTTCCCGAAGTTTTTCTAGCTCTCTTTCCTTGTGGTTTCTCATTTACTTTTCCGTGGTATTTTTTCAGGCAGCTTTTTGCTGCCTTTTTGCTACTTTTTTAAAATTTTATATATAAAAAGAACAAACATAGTAGGGGATTGAAGTGCTTTTTTAGATTTAAGCTTCGCTTACCTGCAATTTGCTACCCTTAATATCCCCTACGCAAATTTGCCTAATCTAAAAAAGCACTTATATATTTTTTATATATAGCTAAAAAGTAAATAGACATTATATTACCAGCTTGGGTATATAAGGTTTTTATATACATTGGCTATTTTTATTTTGGAAGTCTTATTTATTTTTTAATAATTTTTTGATGTTTTTTGACCCCGTCCCAAAAAACATCAAAAATTAAATGTATTAAAATCAATAAATAAATATATAATAATAAATACAAATATAAATATAAATATAATTATAACTATAACTATAACTATAAATATAAATATTTCAAACTACATATTAGTTATAAAGTGTTATGAATCAAATAAAGATTAGAAAAGTAAATGTTCTAATTCATTTTTTTTGAAAAGTGTTAAACAAAATAACTGAAAAGTGTTAAATAAATCGTCTGAAAAGTGTTAAACAAAATGCTTGAAAAGTGTTAAACAAAATGTTATAATATAAATGGAGGTGTTAGTATGAGTTTAGAACAAAAAGGTTATCGTAGAAGATTAATCGATGATAAAATAGATAAATATTTAAAAATTTTTGGAGCAATTTCCATTGAAGGACCTAAATGGTGTGGAAAAACCTGGACTTCTTTAGAACATTCAGAAAGTGTATCTTATTTAACAGAAAGAGGACCTAGAGAGTTGGCAAAGGTTGATCCTAAATACATTTTTAACGAAAAAAGACCACAATTAATAGATGAATGGCAACTTGTACCAAGTATATGGGATTCTGTTAGACACGAATGTGATAATTCTAAAGGTACTGGAAAGTTTATCCTTACAGGGTCTACTTCTCTAAGTAAGGATGAACAAGAAGATGTTGTTTTTCACTCTGGCACTGGAAGAATTGCCACAATGAGAATGTATCCAATGAGTTTATATGAATCTGGGGATTCTACAGGAGATGTTTCAATTTCTGATATGTATGATGGAAAAGTGGAAGGAAAGTATATTAGAAAAGTAGAATTAGATGAGCTAGCAAAATTAATTATTAGAGGTGGATGGCCTGCAAATCTTGAAATAGAAGATATAGATGTTATTCCTAGAAGCTACATTGAGTCAATTGTCACTAAAGATATCCATGAAAGGAAAGATAAAAAAAGAGATTCAAATAAAATGAGAATGTTACTTCGCTCACTAGCTAGAAATGAATCAACGGTTGCAGGAAATGAAACTTTAGTAAAAGATATTGAAGAATATGAAACTGGAGATGAATTATTACAAAGTAGACAAACTGTAGCAGATTATTTAGGAGTATTAGATAGCTTATATTTAACAAATAACCAAGAAGCATTTAGTATAAATTATAGGTCATCTAAAAGAATTGGTAAATCTCCAAAAAGACATCTAGTAGATCCTTCTCTTGCTTGTGCTTGCTTAGATTTAAGTGTAGAAAAACTTTTAAATGACCATGAAACATTTGGATTATTATTTGAAGCTTTAGTAGAAAGAGATTTAAAAATCTATATGGATTATTTGGATGGTCATTTATACCATTTTAGAGATAATATTTCTGGAGATGAAGTAGACAGTATCTTAGAGTTTAGAAATGGAGATTATGCTGCTATCGAAATTAAATTAAGTGATGGCAGTATAGATGATGCCAAAAAAAGCTTACAAACTTTTTACAATAATGTTAAGAAAAAACCAAAATTTATGTGCGTTATTGTTGGACATTTTGAAGCTGTAATTCAAGATCCTGATACAGGTATATATATTATTCCAATTACTTCATTAAGACCTTAAAATTTATATAAAAAAATAAACCTTATATGACCAACTGGTTATATGAGGGATTTTTATATACATTTGCTGTTTTTTGACCCCGTCCCCAAAAACAGCAAAAGAGTGATAGACATAAAATAATAGCTATAAGTTAAAAATAAAAAAATAATAAATATAAAAATTAAATTGTGTGAAATACCCGATTTTAATATACTTTAAAGTTATTTTTTTGAAATTTTTTGAACTGAGTTTTTTAATTAAGAAGTAAATGTTATAAAAATTAAAACTAAATAATAAACATATAGAGATAAGTAAATGTTGTAGCAAAAGTATACAAAATATTGTATACTAATATTTATTTGATTAATAGATAGTTGAAAAATCTTTTCTTTTTTCTTCAATTATTTTTTCATCTTCTTCATCCAGATTTTTTAATGAAAATTCTAATAGTTCTGATACTGCTTTATTAAAGGAAATGTTTTTCATGTCTGCTAAAATCTGGATGTCATTTACCAGATTTTCTGGTAATCTTAGTGTTTTACTAATGCCACTATGGTTTTGAGGTATCTTTAATTTTCGCATATTGTCACCTCCTTTAAGTCTATAAAATTACAATTATATTACAAATATTTTACATTTAAAAAACATTTTAATATGCACCCAAAAATACTTGCAAAACCATTGCTTAAAATGTATAATGAAAAAGAGAAAAAACGAACTTTGTCGAAAAGTTTTTTTTATATAATCTTTATAAAGAGAGGGGAACAAAGAAATGGATTTCATAAAAACTATTAAAGATGAAAACAAGATGGAAGGGGGTATTAGAAAAATGCATAATAAGTTTGTAAAAAGAAATTCAACAAGTGGAATAACATTAGTTGCATTAGTAGTAACTATTGTTGTTTTGTTAATTCTTGCAGGAGTAACAATAGCAACTTTAACTGGTGATAATGGATTGCTAGGAAAAGTAGGAGAAGCAAAAGAACAAACAGATTTAGCACAGCTAAGAGAAGAAATAGTATTATTGTGGAATGAAACACAAGTAGAAGTAGCAGGGAAAGGCTATACTAATGACGAAATAGCTAATATTTTTGAGCAGAAATTAAAACAAAATGACCCAAATGCAAGTGTAACCTATCAAAGCACAAATAATACATTTGAAATAAATTATAAGGACCATATGTTTGAGATACAACCAGGAGGAGATTTAACAAACAATAGGCAAGATGTAGTAGATGATATAGAAGATGCATGGGAAAACGTAGATAAAAATGCAAGTAAAGAAGAACAAGCAGACCAATTAGAAGAAGAATTACATAAGAAAGATCCAGATTCTAGCGCAGAATACAATCCAGAAACAGGAAATATAGATGTAAATCATGGAGGATATGAAGG
>CALXCH010000030.1 GCA_944386735.1 uncultured Clostridia bacterium | reverse complement strand
ATATAGATGTAGAATTAATTGATTGTATGAAATATGTTAATAAAACTATTGAAAAAGTAACTACAGCTGCTTACAGAGAAATGGCAAAAAAAGTTCCTTGGGCTTGGGGAAGAATTTATTCTGATTCTCAAAAGGGACCACTTGCTCATATTTCTTCAAGGTCTAATAAAATTTTAGCTATAAAACTCTTAAAGTTACTTAGAGAAAAGAAACCAGATTTAATTATTTCTACACATCCATTTGGAAGTCAAATGTGTAGTTATTTAAAAAGGAAAAATAAAATTACAGCAAAAATCGCAACTATAATGACAGACTTTGCGCCACATGACCAATGGCTTGTAGGACATGAATTTACCGATTATTACTTTGTTGCGCATGACAAAATGAAACAATATTTGATTAGTAAAAATATTCAAGAAAATAAAATCTTTGTTACTGGAATTCCTATTTCTAATAAATTTAAGGAAAAGTTTAATAGAAATGCAATTATTGAAAAATATGATTTAGATGCAAGTAAATTTACTATTCTTTTTTTTGGTGGTGGTGAATTTGGTCTTGGAAAAACTAGAACAGTCCAAATTTTTGAAAACTTTGTCCAAGAAACATTAAAACATAATATTCAAATAATTGCTATTTCTGGTAAAAATCCTAAAATGAAAGAAGCTTTTCAAAAAATAGTAGATACTAACCAAGCAGAAAATAATGTTAAAATAATAGGTTTTTCAAACGAAGTGCCAAATCTTATGAGCATTTCTAATTTAGTTGTTACAAAACCAGGTGGACTTACTACTTCTGAAAGCTTAGCATCTAATTTACCTATGGTTGTTATTAATCCAATTCCAGGTCAAGAAGAGGAAAATGCTGAATTTTTAGAAAGCAAAGGTATTGCTATTTGGATTAAAAAATCTGATAACAGTAAGGAAGTAATAGAAAATCTTCTTAATAGCAAAGAAAAGCTAGATGAAATGAAAGAAAACACTAGAATTTTAGCAAAGCCTAACTCAACAGATGATATTTGTAAAATATTATTTACTAAATAAAAACCAACAATTTTGTTGGTTTATTTCTTTCTGCATAAAAAATAAACCCTAAGCATACTTAAGGTCTATTTATTATAATTTATTCAGCTTGTGTATTTCCATTTGTTGATACTCCTGTTTGACTTTCATTCATTATAGAAACATATTGTTCATATAATTTATTTAGTTTTTCAGTTTCTGTATTTAAGTCTGATTGTTTTTGATCTATTTCTTTATTCAAAAGTTCTAATTTTCCTTGTATCTTTTCTATTTTTACTTCGTTTGAATCACTATCTTTTATCTTTATATCATCAGCATTTTTTGCTTTTGCAGCATACTGATTCACTTGTGTTCCATCATTTGCTACCTCAGGATTCTTGTTTCTATTGTATATAACAACAGCTACAATAGCTACTATAACAACTATAACAAGTAATATAGCAATAACCGGTACACCTTGTTTTGTTTTTGCTTTTCTCTTTTTCTCTGCCATCTTTTTACCTCCTATTCATTTGTTGTTTGTCCTGATAAATCTATTAATTGTTGTTCTAATTGAGTTCTTTCGTCCATTAATGGTGACATTTCTTCATTAATTTGATTTATTTTTTCTTCTTGGTCGTCTATTTGTTCTTGTACATCTTGCAATCTTGCATTATAATCTTTGTTATCTCTCACCTCTTGAGTTACATTAGTACCGCTAGTATTAGCTACGCTATTTTTATTATTATTACTATTTACAAATCTATAAACTGCAAGTACTATAACTATTACTATTAATACCAATAAAAGTATCCATATTCCTGTTCCTGAGCTTTTCTTTTTTTCTTTTGCCATTCTTCTCCCCCCTTTCTTTAGTACTCAATCAAAGTTATTAAATATAAAGTATTTTCACATTTCTTTATATTTTTTATTTAAGAAAAATCGGGTAACCTATTACCATCGGCTTCGAAATTTCATTAAAGCTTTTAAATTTTATTCTTCTTATTGTTTAACTTCCATCACTATTTTTTTGAAGTTTGACAACAAGTCTTAAACAAATTACCGGACAGAAGCCAAGGTTTTTACTATTATAGATAACATCTGCCACCTATCCATTAACATTTATAATTTCTTTAAAATAGATTGTGGCATTACAAATTCAAGGCTTTCAGCTATTTTTTCTTTTCTTTGTTCTTTTTTGCCCCTTCTTTTCTCGGAATAATAATATCATATATTTTTTTTTCTTTCAATACATTTTTGTTCTTGTAACAAAAATGTAATATTTAAAATTTATTTTCCTTTAATCTTTTACTTTTTTAACATTATATTTCTAGATTTTTTAATGATTTGAAGTTTTTTATGCTTTATATCTCAAGTTTTAATAGCATTTAATATTTTTTAATAGTATTTCCCTTTTATATAATTTTAAACAAAAATATAAGCATTTGTTTATTTTATTATCTACATTTCTGTTCTTCCTTCTAAAGCTTTTGTTAAAGTAATTTCATCTGTGTATTCTAAATCTCCACCAACTGGAATACCATGTGCAATTCTTGTTACCTTAATTCCTAAAGGTTTTATTAGTTTAGATAAATACATTGCTGTTGCTTCTCCTTCTACTCTAGGATTAGTAGCGAGAATTACTTCTTTTACTTCTCCTCCCATTAATCTTGAAAGAAGCTCTTTTATTTTTATATCATCTGGTCCTACTCCATTCATTGGAGATATTGAACCATGAAGCACATGATAAACCCCTTTAAATTCATGGGTTTTTTCCATAGCAATAATATCGCGTACATCTTCAACAACACAAATTACACTTTTGTCTCTTTTAGGATTACCACATATAGGACATGGGTCTGTATCTGAGATATTATAACAAATACTACAATATTTTAAATTTTTCTTTGCATTTATAATTGAAGAAACAAATTCATTTGTTTCCTCTTCTGAACAATTCAACATATAAAAAGCAAGTCTTGCTGCTGTTTTATGTCCAATACTTGGCAATTTTTCAAAACTTTCAATTAATTTTTCTATTGATGGTGAGTATAATGACATCCTTTATTCCTCCAACTTTAAAGGACTTTTTTAAAGTCCTAATCCTGGTATATTATATTTTCCAAGAGACTGAGCTTGTGCTGAATCAACTTGTCTTAATGCTTCATTAACACATGTTAAAATTAAATCTTCTAGCATTTCTACATCATCAGGGTCTACAACTTCTGGTTTGATTTTTATTTCTTTAATCATTTTATCTCCTGATACTTTTACATTCACAGCTCCTCCACCGCTTGATGCTTCAAATTCTTTAGTTGCAAGCTCTGCTTGTGATTTTTCCATATCTGCTTGCATTTTTTTTGCTTCTTTCATTAAGTTATTTAGATTCATTCCTCCGAATCCACCCATTCCTCCTGGGAATCCACCTCTTTTTGACATTATAAAATCCTCCTTTAATTTTTTATTTTCTTTTTTATTTTCCTATTTCCATTTTATTCAATTACATTAAAAGGTATATCTGAATCATTTGCTAACCTTTGTAAATTTTCTTCTTGTGTAGCTTGATGCATATTGTTGCTTCCAGATAAATATTTTATTTGCATTGGTTTTCCACAAGCCATTGAAACCATTGTGGAAATTTCTTTCATATTTTCTGGTTTTTCTAAAACAGTTTTATCAAAAGAACTCATACCATTTGGAAACTCTATTGCAACTGTCATATCATTAATTTCACTTGCCTTTGTCCCTTTCAAACTTGTGCATAATACAATTTTTCCACTTTGCTTTAGTTCATTAACAATTTGTGGCCAATATTCATCTGCTTTATTTGAAAACTTTGTAGTAGTTCCTTCCGTTTTTGGTTTTGCCATATTTTTATTTTGAACCATAGATGTATTTGGAATATTTTGAACCACTCTATTTATTTGTTGGTTTCTTTGTGATATTACATTATTTGCCTGGATATTATTGTTTACTGCAATTGCTTTTCCTGACTTTAAATATTTTTCTATTTTTTCTACTCTTTCTTCTAAATTAGAACTTACTTCAGTTTGTTTGTTACACAACTTAATTATTCCTGCTTGGAATACTATTGTTTTTTGTGTTGACCATTTCATGTCGCTTTCTAGTTCTGATAGTTTATATACTAAATCAATTAACTTTTCTTTTGTCACTTTATTTGCTAATTCTTCAATTGCTTTTAATTCTTCGTCAGTATATAAATCTAATTTTTTTGAAGTTTTAAATACCAATAAATCTTTAACATATTTAATCATTTCCCAAAGTAAATTTGTAATATCTTTTCCATCATTTAAAACTACATCTATTGCTTCTAAGGCTTTATCTACGTCATAATTAATAAGGCCTTCTACTACATTATGGACATAAGTTACTTTAGGGATTCCGACTAAATCCCTTATTTTATCTTCATCAATTTTATTCTCTCCATCTTGCACGCATCTCTCTAAAATTGATAAAGCATCTCTCATTGCTCCTTCTGCTAGCACCGCAATCATTTGCATTGCTTCATTTGTTATTTCTATATTACTTTCTTTACAGACTACTTTTAACCTTTTTATAATATCTTCATTAGAAATTCTTTTAAAGTCAAATCTCTGACATCTTGAAAGTATCGTTGCAGGTAATCTTTGTGGCTCTGTTGTAGCTAGTATAAATTTTACATGCTCTGGTGGTTCTTCTAGTGTTTTTAGTAAAGCATTAAATGCTCCTGGTGACAACATATGAACCTCATCTATAATGTATACTCTGTATTTGGCTTTTGTTGGTAAAAAATTCACCTCTTCACGAATAGCTCTTATATCTTCTACACTATTATTAGATGCAGCATCCATTTCAACAATATCTGTTAAAGAACCATTTAATGCACCTTTACATATTTCACATTCGTTACAAGGTTCTCCATCTTTTGGATTTAAACAGTTAACTGCTCTTGCTAAAACTTTTGCAGCAGATGTTTTTCCTGTTCCTCTTCCTCCATTAAATAAATATGCATGCCCTACTCTCCCTGCAATTATTTGATTTTTTAATGTTCTTGTTATATGGTCTTGACCTACTATCTCTGAAAAAGTAAGTGGTCTAAACTTTCTATAAAGAGCTGTGTATCCCAATTTTCTCACATCCTTTATAATTTATATAAAAAATGGTAAATACTCTAAATCTCTCTATGGAAAGCATCCCACATAAAGATATCTACTTATTGCTGCTTCCTCCCGGACCTGACAAGGTTCATAGGTCTTTATTGGTCTACTCTCCATACAAAGATTTAAGGTACATACCATTCGTATTATATAATGATTTTTACATTTTATCAAGTATAATTTTAATTTTTCGTCCTTTTAAATACAATATCATCTAAATTAGTTATCTCCTTTGAAGCTGTTCCATTTTCTACAACACCTTCTACTGGTACATCTAATGTTATATTTGCTTTATATTCTTTTCCATCTTCCGTTGTTATGGTTAAATCAAATGACAACTTTGCCTTTAAATCTTCTTCATTCACATTAGCTACTTTTAGTAATTGATTAGTTGTTATTGTATCTGTTGTTGATATATCTGATGTATACTGTGCAACATTGTTATTTGCATATCTAAAAAGAATAATTCCTCCTTGGTTTGATATTACTAAATTTTTAATATCTGATTCCATTCCGCCTGTATATTCTATCTTCTGAATTTCATTTTCTTCTGTATTACTGAAATTTCCCCCCGTATTTGATACATTTGGTCTATAAAATTTAACCATTCCTAATTCTTTATTTCTTTGTACATTTAAGTTATCTATAACTATACTTCTTATAGCTTCTTCTTTCTTGTAATTATCATTTTTTTCTACATAAATGTATATGTCATTATTTTGATTAATATCAAATGCCCAATTAGTAGCATCTCCTTCTTGGTTCTTATCTATGCCATCTGATGTACTTATCAAAGTAATTTTTGTTATTTTAAATGGCATATTTGTCTCTCCTTCTACCTGATACTTTAATACCATTATTCCTGCTACAAATACTATAACTGCTATTATTATAATTATCATACAAACATGAAATGCTTTTCTACTTGTTATATACTTTATTTTATCTTTCATATGATCCTCCCAAATTTAAGCATCTCTATTACTTTTCTTTAATTTTCTTAAATCTTTGAAAAAGTTTTTTAAAATTTTTTCACAACTTTCTTTCATAATACCTTTTTCTACTTCTACATTATGATTAAATTTATAATCTTCAAATAAGTTTAAAACCGAACCTGCTGCTCCTGTTTTTTCATCTAATGCTCCTATATATAATTTTTTTATTCTTGCATTAATTATTGCTCCCGCGCACATAGAGCATGGTTCTAATGTTACATACATTTCACAATCTAAAAGTCTCCAAGCTCCTAATTTTTTACTTGCCTTTTCTATTGCTAAAATTTCTGCATGTTTTGTTGTATCTTTTTTCGTTTCTTTTAAATTATGAGCTCTAGCAATTATTTTTCTATCTTTAACAATTATAGCTCCCACTGGAACTTCTAACTTATCATATGCCTTCTTTGCTTCTTTCAAAGCTTCTTTCATAAATTTTTCTTTGTCTTCCATATCAATTCCTTAATTTAAAATGGTGTGCCCAGAGGGAATTGAACCCCCATCTACCGCTTAGGAGGCAGTTACTCTATCCATTTGAGCTATGAGCACATATATTTTTTTATTATTTACATAGTATCTCAATTATAAAATATTAAACAAAAAAAGTCAACAAACCAAATTTATTAACCTTTTAAATATACACTTTTTCATTTCTTGACAACATCTGCTATAATAGTATAGGTGATTAAAATGCAAAGAATATTAAGTCATATGCGAAAAGCAATAGAAGAATATAAAATGATAGATGAAGGAGATAAAATCGCAGTATGTTTATCAGGTGGAAAAGATTCAATAACAATGCTACATGCATTTAAGGCATTACAAAGATTTTATCCTAAAAAATTTGAATTAGTAGCAATCAGCATAGACCCAGGTTTTGAATTTTTTGATACTAAATTTTTACAAGAAATATGTGATAATTTAGAAATACCTTTATTTATCGAAAAAAGTAATGCAAAACAAATTGTTTTTGATATAAGGAAAGAAAAAAATCCTTGTTCTTTATGTGCTAATTTAAGACGAGGAGTTATTAACTCTGTAGCAATACGTGAAGGATGCAATAAAATTGCTTTAGGCCATAATCAAGATGATGTTTTAGAAACATTTTTATTAAACTTATTATATACCGGAAATATTGGAACTTTTGCTCCAATGAGCTATATGGATAGAACCAAAATAACTCTTATTAGGCCTTTAATATATACACCCGAAAAAGAAACTAAAAGATTTATTAAAAAGAATAATTTATCTGTAATGCCTAAGGTTTGTCCAATGGACGGAACTTCTAGACGTGAAGATATGAAACAATTAATTTATACTCTTGGGAAAAGCATTCCAATGGTTAGGGCAAATTTATTTGGAGCAATTCAAAGAAATCTCCCAGAATGGAAAATTTCTAATAAAAATAGTTAATAAAAAATATTTTAAAACCCACAGTTGTAAAAAACACAACTGTGGGTTGTTTTTAGAACAATATTAGAATTGAGCTTACATGTCATATTTACTTTACTTCAATGAATGCATAGTAATCTTCTCCATCTGCTACAGGATAATTCATTACATTTTGAACTTTGCATCCAAATCCTTTTATTTTAGGGCATTCAAGCAGATAGCCCCTCTTCTGTCTCTGATTAACCATAATTTTAATTTCATCTTTTTTATGATGAGCAGTTTCCTTTCTATATGGGAAGCAACTGACATCAGTAAAACAAATATGTACCGGATAGACAACTCTCTTTCCAAAATCATAGTCATCAGAATCTGTAAGTAAAATCTTAAACTCCCTTTCCTGTTTAATCATTCTAAAAATATCCTGGATTGCCGTGGACATTTGTCCTCCTCTCTTTAGCTAAAGCCTTAGCTAAAACTTCGGCTACAACCATTAACATAATTATTATAATATATTTTTTAAAAAAAATCAATATAAGCTGTTTTTTGACCCCGTCCCAAAAAACAGCTTATACCCTATTTTACAATTGCTACCATCGCATTTTTTAAATCTTCTAACTTCTCATCTGCATCTTCATCAGTTGTTCCTTTTACTCCCATATATAGTTTTATTTTAGGTTCTGTTCCTGATGGTCTTACACAACACCATGCATCATCTTCTAATTCATAATATAAAACATTTGATTTTGGCAATCCTGTGGATTTTGTTTCTCCTGTTACCATATCTTTATCAATATCTTTTTCTATATCTTTAAATTCTAAAACTTTATAATCTCCTATTTTTTCTACTTCTGTATTTCTCATATTAGTCATCATTTCTTGAATCTTTTCTGCTCCTTCTGCTCCTTCTAATACGATTGATACTTGTGTTTCTTTATAATATCCATATTTTTTATAAATATCTTCCATGGCATCCCATAATGTTTTTCCTTTTGATTTATAATAACAAGCCGCTTCGCAAAGTGCCATTACTGCTGCAATCCCATCTTTATCTCTTGCATAGTCTCCTATTAAGCAACCATAACTTTCTTCAAAACCAAATACATATGTTTTATCTTTATTTTCTTCTGCTTTTTTCATAACAGCTCCAATATTTTTAAATCCTGTTAATACTTCAATGCATTCTAATCCATAATATTTCGCTATTGCTCTTGTTAAATTTGAAGATACTATTGTTGTAATAACCATTCCATTTCTTGGTAGTATTCCTTTTTCTTTCATTTGTGAAATTCTATATTCTGCAATTAATAATGCTGACATATTTCCTGTATATTCCATATATTTCCCTGATTTACTGTCTTTTGCAAATATTCCTAATCTATCTGCGTCTGGATCTGTTGCCAATACTACATCTGCATCTACTTTTCCAGCAAGTTCTAATGCTAATTTAAATGCTTTTTTATCTTCTGGATTAGGATAACTAACTGTTGGAAAGTTTCCATCTGGATCTTTTTGTTCTGGTACTACATATACATTTTCTAATCCTATTTCATGTAAAAGTCTTTCTGCTACTGTATTTCCTGTTCCATGTAAAGGAGTATAAACTACTTTTAATGTTTTTCCTTCTTCTTTTACAACTTCTGGATTTAATATTTTAGATTTTAATACTCCTAAATATTTATCATCCATTTCTGTTCCAACTAAATTGAATAATCCTTTACTTTCTGCTTCTTCTCTTGATATTTCTTTTATTTCTTTATAGCTTTCTACAGCCCTTACTTTTGCAATAATATCTTTATCTCTTGGAGCTACTATTTGAGCTCCATCATCCCAATATACTTTATATCCATTATATTTTGGTGGATTATGACTTGCTGTTATCATTATTCCTGCTGTACAGCCAAGTTCTCTTACTGCAAATGATAATTCTGGTACTGGTCTTAGATTTTCAAAAAGGAATGTTTTTATTCCATTTGCATTTAGAATCAATGCTGTTTGCATACTAAATTCTTTTGACATTCTTCTAGAGTCATAACTAATTACAACGCCTTTATCTCCTGTTCCTTGTTCTACTATATAATTTGCTAGTCCTTGTGTTGCTTTTCCTACTGTATATTTATTCATTCTATTTGTTCCTGCACCTATTATACCTCTTAGTCCTGCTGTTCCAAATTCTAACTCTTTATAAAATCTATCTTCGATTTCTTTTTTATCATCTTTTATTGCTAACAATTCTTTTTTTGTTTCTTCATCAAATTCTGGACTTTCACACCATCTTTTATATTCTTCTAAATAATTCATTTTTATCCCTCCATTTTTTTATTTTTTATTTACTTTAGAAAACATGCCGCATGAGAAACGTCCCCATGCGACATTTTTTAATCTAAATGATGGAATTTTTTATATAATTCTCTTGCTGTTTTTGGGCAGTCTACTCCTGCTTCATCTGAATTCTTTACTGGTGCAAATTCTTCTTCTCTTTTTACTCTTAAAACTGCCATATCATCTACCTCACTAAAGGCATCAAAAAGAAATGCTTCGAATTTATACGCATTTGGTGAATCTGGTACTACTAAGTTTCCATCTTTATCTATGTATGTTGCTTTCTTATATGCAACGTGATAAGGAAGTGGCTCTGCTCCCATTCTCTCTATTGCATCCACGCTAAATAAATTACATAGAATATGAGATTCTCCATATAATAATTCTCCATCTTTATCTCTTGCTTCTGCCATTTCATCTGTTATTTCAGAATATTCAATTACATTTGGCTTTCCGTTTTTTCTACAAAATACTCCTACTTTTTCATGAGGATTAGCTTTTACTACAGATTTACAAGCAACTGTTACTTTTTTGTCAATTGCAATTCCAATAAGAACAGGGTCTACCATATTTACAAGACAATTATCTACTCCACCTATAAATACCCATTCTACTCCTAATTCTCTCATCTTCTTTGTCATTCCATCTTTAACAAGTGATTCATATACACCGCCATGTCCATCTGCTGCAAGCTTTATTAATCCATCTTCACCAATCAAGATCTTTCCCTCTGTATCCACCATTGGTAATTCTCCCTGAATAAAGAAGAATAGATTTTTATCTTTTTCATATCCAAAATATTTGTGCTCTTTAAAGAATTTAACTGTTTCGTCATTGTTTTCTTTACTTGTCATAATAAACCAAGGAATTGTTACTCCATACTTTTTACCTTCTTCTTTTAAGCCATCACATAATAACTCAAATAAAGATTTATGTGAGTCTAGCCCTATATCATATGTTCCTTTTGGTCCATCATGGCCTAATCTTGTTCCTTGTCCTCCAGCCATTGTAACTGTTGCTAATTTTCCTTCTTTTATTGCTTTTTTTCCAATATCTTCATAATATTTATATTTATCCCCTAATTTAAACTTATCTAGATAATCGATTGGTGTAATTTCGTCCTTGCTATTTTTTAGTTCTTTTTTTGTACTCTCATACAAACTATTTACAAGGTCAAAATCAATTTCTTCTATTTCTTCTAATAATTTTTTCTTATGAGACTCATCTAATTTGTCATAATGATTTAATAGATGTTCTTGCCCATATTTTTTTAAAATAGCTTTAACTTCTTTTAACTTATCATCCATTTTGACAACTCCTTTTCTTTGTAAAATATCTCTATTTTTATATATATACTATTTTAAAAAAAATATCAACCTTTTTAATTTTTATTTTTCTATTTTCTTTTCTCCCGTAGTGCTTAAGACATTTTCATACTGAGTCACAATTTCTGAAAAATGCTTGCCGATTTCTTCTACATCATAACAATCTATTATTTTTACACAGTCTTGCTTTTTAGTCCATTTTTCTATATTCTTATTTATATTTTTTATATAATTTTCTTTTCCTTTTACAAAAATAATTAAGTCTTTATTCATCTCTACATCATTTTTTATTTGTTTAAATTTATTTAAATCATCATTTTTCCAATTAATTTTATAAATATTATTCTTTTTTTCTTCTTTTAAATTAATTCTTGACATTAAAGTTTTCATTGTATCTTCTAAATTGTTCTCCGTAAAAACTACAATTTCTTTATTTTCCTCTAAATTCTTTTCAATATAAGGTAAAGTTATCATTTCAAAATGATAATCACTTGCATAAAATGCACATGTTTTTTCTTTTGTTTTTTGATTTTTATTCATTAAAAAACCTCTCCTTTTCTTTTAAAACCATACGGAAATAAAGTTTTTCTTTATCTGGCTACTGGTAAATTTTACCATTTCTTTACAAATATGTCAATATTATTTCAAATATATTTCAAAAAAGTTTTCGACATTTTTCTTAAAATTTAAGATGATGTATAAAATTATTCTAATTTGTTAATACTTAAAACAAGAAGATTTTAGAAAAAAAGTTTATTGGAGGTAACATATGAAAAAAATATTAAATTTATTTAAAAATCCCAAGGTAAAAATGGTAATTATTTTAAGTTTTTTACTTTTCCTATATACTACAATTTGTGCATTTTCTTATGCTGAAAATGTTTCATCAGATATTGCAAACAGCGTCTTTAGATTGCATGTTATAGCAAATAGTGATAGCAAGGAAGACCAAGATTTAAAATATAAAGTAAGAGACAATTTACTTAAATATATGAAAGAAATTTGTGGTGACTGTAAAACTAAAGATGAAGCAATTGCTTTAGTTACAGAGCATCAAGATGAATTTAAACAAATTGCCATGCAAACAATTAAAGATGAAGGATATTCTTATGATGTTAAAATAAGTATAGGTAATTTTGAATTTCCAACAAAAGATTATGGAGACATTTCACTACCAGCAGGATATTACGATGCTTTAAGAGTTGAAATTGGTGAAGCTAAAGGACAAAACTGGTGGTGTGTAATGTTCCCTCCTTTATGCTTTGTTGATGTGACTTCTGGAGTTGTTCCAGAAGAATCTAAAGAGCAATTGGAGGATAACTTATCAGAGGAAGAATATGCCTTAGTTTCTGAGGATTCTGATGTAAAAATACAATTCAAATTTAAAATACTTGAATTTTTCAATGAAAATGGTTTTATAACTGCAAAAAAATAGTTGCAAACCTTTCAACTTTATGTTATATTTATGAAGTAATAGAGTGTAATACTATACACTCTATTTTAATTTGAAATAATGTAAAATATTAATGGGGGTAATATAATTGGAAAAATTAGTAGTTACAGGACCTACTTCATTAAAAGGAGAGGTTATAATAAGTGGAGCAAAAAATGCAGCAGTAGCCATTTTACCTGCAACACTTTTAATCAATGGTGTTTGCACCATTGAAAATTTACCACACATTAGTGATATAGAAATTTCTTGTAAAATTCTAGAAAAATTAGGAGCAAAAATTACTTGGAATGATAAGCACTGTATTACTATAGATACTAGAAATATCACAACAACTAAAGCTCCTTTAGATTTAACAAGTAAATTTAGAGCTTCTTACTACATAATTGGAGCTATGCTTGGTAGAAAAGGTGAAATTGAAGTCGGTATGCCTGGTGGTTGTAAACTAGGTGCAAGACCTATTGACCAACATATAAAAGGCTTTGAAGCTTTAGGTGCAACAGTTACTGTTGAAAAAGGAAAAATTAATGCTAAAGCCAAAAAATTAAAAGGAACTTCTATATATATGGATATAGTTTCTGTAGGAGCAACTATTAATGTTATGCTAGCAGCTGTTTTGGCAAAAGGTACAACAACCATAGATAATGCTGCAAAAGAGCCTCATATAGTTGATGTTGCAAACTTCTTAAATACTATGGGAGCTGATATTCGTGGTGCTGGAACTGATGTAATAAAAATTAATGGAGTTGAGAAATTACATGGAAATGCTACATATTCAGTAGTTCCTGACCAAATAGAAGCTGGAACATTTATGCTAGCTGCAGTTGCGACAAGAGGAGATTTAACTTTAAAAAATTGTATTACAAAACATTTAGAATCTATAACTGCTAAAATTATAGAAGTTGGCGGAAATGTTGAGGATAATGGTGATAGTATTCGTGTTTGGTGTAATAAAAGACCAAATAAAGCAAATATAAAAACTTTACCATATCCTGGATTTCCAACAGATTTACAACCTCAAATGGGTGTTGTACTTTCTCTTGCAAATGGTACTAGTGTTATTAATGAAAGTATTTGGGACTCAAGATTCCAATATACTGACGAATTAAATAAAATGGGAGCTAAAATAACAGCTCAAGGAAAAACAGCATTTTTTGAAGGGGTCAAAAGATTATATGGCGCACCAGTATATTCTACAGACTTAAGAGCAGGAGCAGCTTTAGTAATTGCTGGCACTGCAGCAAGTGGTGTAACAGAAATTTATAATTTACAACATATTGATCGTGGATACGAAGATATAGAAGGAAAATTTAGAAAAATTGGTGCAAATATAAAGAGAGTAACAGAAGAATAAGGAAGTAAAAAAACAATGTTTAATTTTTGTAGTTTATATAGTGGTAGTAGTGGAAATAGTCTTTTTGTGGAAACAAAAAATACTAAAATTTTAATTGATGCAGGTGTTAGTTGTAAAAAAATAGAAACAGCATTAAATGATATAAATGTAGATCCTAAATCTTTAGATGGAATTTTAGTTACACACGAACATATAGACCATGTACAAGCTTTAGGGACTTTATCTAAAAAATTTAATTTACCTGTATTTGTTAATCAAGAAACTTTAGACGCTATGCCAAAACAAAGAGATAAAATATCAGATAAAAATATAAATATTTTTAAGGTAAATGATAAATTTGAAATTGGTGATTTATTAATTAAACCTTTTTCAATTCCACATGATGCCGCAAATCCTTGTGGTTTTAGTTTATATAAAGATGATAAGAAAATAAGTGTCGCAACAGATATTGGACATATGACAAATGATATTCTAAAAAATCTAGAAGAAAGTCTATTTGTTTTATTAGAAGCAAATTATGACCCAGAAGTTTTAAAATGTTCTCATTACCCATTTTCTTTAAAGACTAGAATTGCAGGACCAACAGGACATTTATCAAACGAAATGGCAGGAAAAACTATTTCTTACCTTATAAAGTCTGGATTAAAAAACGCAATGATAGGACATTTAAGTAAAGAAAGTAACTTTCCAGAACTTGCTTACCAAACTGTTGTTGATGAGTTAATTTCTAATAATTATAATGAAAATAATCTTTCACTTAGTGTCGCATCAAGAGATAATCATAGTAAGATTATTAATATAAAGGAGTAACATGCTAAATATTCATATTGTTTGTGTTGGTAAAATAAAAGAAAATTATTTAAAAGATGCTATATTAGAATATAGTAAACGATTATCAAAATATTGTAAACTAAATTTTATAGAACTTCCAGATGAAAAAATTCCTGATAAATTAAATCCTAGTTTAGAATTAGAAATTAAAGAAAAAGAAGCTCAAAAGATTCTTTCTCATTTGCCTAAAGATTCTTTTAAAATTGCTTTAGATTTAAGAGGTAAAGAATTTTCTTCTGAAGAATTTTCTAAAAAACTAGATGAAATCTCAATGGAAAATAGTCATATTTCTTTTATTATTGGTGGTTCTTTAGGTTTAACTAAAGAAGTTTTAGAAAACTGTAATTTAAAAATTTGCTTTTCTAAAATGACTTTTCCTCATCAATTAATTAGGGTATTTTTATTAGAGCAAATTTTTAGAGCTTTTAAAATTTCACATGGTGAAACTTATCATAGATAATTTAAAATATATGTTTTTGTAGAGAAAATATTGAACAGGAAAATAGGGGCCTGCAAACCAAAAGTATTTTCTCTACAAGTTTAATATCTTATTAATTTACTTTTTGTTTTCATTTGTTCTAATTCTTTTAATATTTTTTTGGATAATTTTAGAATAATCAATTTTCTCACTATAAAAAATATTGAAATAAATAATATTAGTTTCATAAACACCTCAAAAATTTTATACTTTATTTTTTTATATCTTCTTATATTTTTTCTGGGAATTCAAGACTAAAAATAAGAAATAACTACTTTTGATTTAAAGTATAACTATAATACAACTATTTACAAAATTTGTCAAGTAATTTTTATAAGAGCATTCCAAATATCTCAAAAAAGTATTAATGAATAAGTTATTAATACTTCTTAAGACAAAATTTGACATACAATAGTACTTGCAATTATTCCAGCAATATCAGCTGCAAGTGCTGCAAGCAATATATATCTTGTCTTTTTTACTTTTATACAGCTTGTATATACTGCAATTGTATACAATGTTGTTTCTGTTGAGCCCATTATCGTTGAAGCAATATTTCCAATTAAGCTATCAACACCACAATTTTTCATAATATCTGTTGCAACTGCAATTGAACCGCTTCCTGATATTGGTCTTAATATTGCTAGTGGCATAAGCTCACTTGGGAAATTTAATATATCAAGAATTGGACTTGCTAATTTTATAATTAATTCTAAAACACCAGAGCTTCTTAAAGCTCCAATTGCTAAAAACAATCCTATTAATGTTGGCAAAATGCTTAATGTTGTTTTAATTCCTTCTTTTGCTCCTTCTAAAAATGTTTCAAATACTTTATTTTTTTCTTTTACACCATACATAACAATTAATAAAATTACCATCGGCATTGCTACACTTGATAAAAAATTTATTATTTTCACTTATTCTTCTCCCCTTTTGTAAGTTTTATTACAATTTTAGCTACAAAAACTCCAACTACTGCTGCAATTATCGTTGCAGTCCAAGTTGGAAATACAATTGAAGTTGGATTTTGTGAGCCAAGTGAACTTCTAATCGCTATAACAGTCGTTGGAATAAGTTGTATAGATGCTGTATTTATCACAATAAACATCATCATTGAGTCTGATAAAGTATCTTTTTTTTTATTTTCTTCCTGCATAGATTTCATTGCTTTTAAACCTAAAGGTGTTGCTGCATTTCCTAATCCAAGGATATTGGCTATCATATTCATTGATATTTCTTTCTTTATTTTCTTGTTTTCTCTTAATTTTGGGAATAAAAAATTAAGTAGTGGCTCTAAGAATTTTGTTAGATTTTCTATTAAACTAGTTTTACTAGCAATTTGCATAATTCCACTCCAAAGACACATCGTTCCTAATAAGTCAATTGATAAACTAATTGCAGAGTTTGTACTTTCAAAAATAGAATTATTTAAATTCTCTAAGTTTCCTGAAAAAATTGCAAATGAAAATGATATTATTATAAAAATTGGCCAAACTATATTTAACATACTATCACCACTTAATTTTATTTAAGAATTCTATTTTTTATTCCAAAT
>CALXCH010000029.1 GCA_944386735.1 uncultured Clostridia bacterium | reverse complement strand
CAACTAACCGTTTGTAATGTAAAATCTTAAGCGTTGAAATATAAGTTTTTTACTACATCACTTGGGAAGTTTTTTTGAGTACCATATTTAGTTGTAGCATAGTATATCTATGTTACAAAGGGCGTATGTCAATCGTCCTGCGATGTAACGCCACTTTAGAGTTATCTATTGACCAAATGTAGGAGATTAAAATCTTAATCACTTGCACTACTGGGCAGTTACAAGCCCATTACCTTTAGGTGATGGGTAGTTAACTTATACATTTTTCTCCTTTTTTTGACAGAATATTTGTCCTTTCCCATCTATTGTTACAACTAATGCTTCTTCTGGCTCCATTTTGAATTTTTCTACTTGTTTTTTGAGCCACTTATAATCTTTTCCTATTTCTTTTAAATTTTCTGTCATAACCTTTCCATCTACTACTAAATCATATGGTATGCCTTCATATTCTGGCATAATATTAAAATCTTGAGGAATTGTAGTTCTTTTATCTGGTTTTTGTATTACAGTTACTTGTCCACTTGTTTCTAATATTGCATATTCTACATCTCCCAAATTAATTACATTATTTCCTCTTAATCTTTCTTCTAATTCATTAATTGTAAATCTTTCCTTCTTTAAATTTTTTTCATTTATCTTACCTCTATAAATTAAAATACTTGGCCTTCCACAAATTATTTCTCTTGCTTTTGAACTTTTCATATTTATCATTGAAATAAGTAAGTGCATAATTAAAAGTCCAAGTATCGGTATTATTCCATTAAATATTGGAACTCCTGTATCTGTCATTGGAATTGATGCTAAGTCTGCTATCATAATTGATATTGCTAGCTCAAATGGTTGAAGTTGTCCTATTTCTCTTTTGCCCATCAATCTCATAACAACTAAAACTATTATATACAAAACAATTGATCTAAAAAAAGTTATTAACATTTAATAAACACCAACTTTAAATTTTTTATTCTTTCTTTTATTTATAATTTATTTTTAACAAATTTTTACTTTTCTATACAATAATTTTTAGTATAAATAAAATATTTTTGTGAATAATAAAATTAGAACCTTAAAAAATTTACATTATGAATTTAATAACTAAGGAGGTTAGACAAATGTCAGAAGTTGAGACAAATAATACTCAAACTGGTGCTTCTACCGCTTGGCAAATAATCGGAAGGTTAGTTGCTTCAGCTGTAGTTTTAGCAATCACTGCATTTTTTACACCAAGTTTTACTATTAATAATATTTGGACATTAGCAATAGCTGCTATCGTTTTAACAGCAATTGATTATTTAGTAGTTAAATTTACTGGCTTGCATGCTAGTCCATTTGGGAAAGGTTTTGTTGGTTTTGCTTTAGCTGCTATTACTTTGTATGTAACTCAATTTTTTGTTGCAGGTTATTCTATTTCTTGGATGGCTGCAATTATTGGTGCATTAATTTATGGTGTAGTTGATTATTTCATTCCTGGAAATCAACAAATGTAGTAAAAAAGAAAAGTAGTAGAAAAAACTCTACTACTTTTCTCATGTAAAAACTTTTTAATAGAACTTCAGCTTTACTTCACAGTGCTGATATATACCGCATCTTTTCTACATTGTTTTGCAGCAAACCTAGCAATTTCGTTCATTTCTTCTGCTGACAAATTGCACTGTTCGTTTGCATACCATACCGTTTTATTGAGCTTTACATTGTGCAATATTGTAATCTCAATATCTAATTCATCGGATTCATCACTACTCGTCCAAAAATCAAATGAAAAATACGGATAATCTATTGCAACACACTCTATAAAAAAGTTTCTTACATTTGCCATTTTGTAATCCTTTCTTCTACACTTGTAGTTAGAAAACTACTACCGGATACATATGTACATTTTACCACAAATTTACATAAAAATCAACATAAAAAGAGTCTTCCGACTCCTTAGAATTTTTCTACTATTTCTCCTTTATCTTTATAAATACTTTTTTGTGGTACAACTCCTCTTACACAAGATAGTGGATAAATATTAGTATTTCTACCAATTACAGTTCCTGGATTTAAAACACTATTACATCCAACTTCTACATTGTCACCTAACATTGCTCCAAATTTCTTTAAACCTGTTTCTATTTGGTCTTTTCCATTTTTAACAATAACAAGTTTCTTATCTGACTTAACATTAGAAGTAATTGAACCTGCTCCCATATGAGCTTTAAAACCTAATATTGAGTCTCCTACATAATTATAATGTGGCACTTGTACTTTGTTAAATAAAATAACATTTTTAAGTTCTGTTGAATTTCCAACAATAGCACCATTTCCTACAATTGCTTTTCCTCTAATAAAAGCACAATGTCTTACTTCTGCATTTTCTCCAATAATTGCAGGACCATTAATATAAGCTGTAGGATATACTTTTGCTGATTTTGCAACCCAGATGTTTTCTCCTCTTTTTTCATAAATATCAGGATCTAATTTATTTCCAAGTTCAATTATAAATTCTTCAATTTTAGGTAATGCTTCCCATGGATAAGTTACACTTTCTAACAATTCTTTTGCAATTGTTTCTTCTAAATTATATAAATTTTTAATTTTACATTCTTCCATAATTCTTATCTCCTTAATTCTTTTTATTTTGTCTGTTCCAATATTTTTCATATAATTCTTTTGCAGTTCTTGGACTATCTACACCTTCTTTATTTTTAACAGGTGCAAAGTCATCTTCTCTTTTTCCTCTTAAAATTGCTATATCATCAAAAAACTCAAAAGCATCAAAAATAAAAGATTCAAATTTATAAGAATTAGGCTCTTGAGGAATCACTTCTTTTCCTTCTTCATCTATATATGAATTTTTCTTAAATGCACTATGGTATATAAGTGGTTCTTTACTTGCTTTTTCTATTGCATCTATTGTATATAGATTACACATTATATGTGATTCACCATATTTTAGTTCTCCATTTTCATCTACTTCTTCTGCCATGTTTTCTGGAAGTTCTGCATATTCAATAACTTTTGGATGGCCATTCATCTTGCAAAATACTCCAACCTTTTCATGTGGATTTGCTTTTACTACTGATTTAGAAGCAATTTGTACATCCTTATCAATAGCCATACCAAGTAAAGTTACATCTGCCATTTTTAATAACACATTATCTACTCCACCAATAAATACCCATTTAATTCCTTTATTTTTCATATCTGCCAAAGATCCACTTGCTCTTAATGATGAATATGTTCCACCATTTCCATCAGATGCTTCTCTTATTTTCATGTCTTTACTTATTAATAATTTTCCTTCTGTATCTACTAAAGGAAGTTCACTTTGAGTAAATATAGTTACCGCCTCTTTTGGATATCCAAAGTAATTGTGCTTTTCTAAAAAGTCTACAGTTGCCTTATTGTTTTCTTTACTTGTCATTATGTACCAAGGAATAACTGTATCATATTTTTCATTTGCTTCTGCAAGGTTATCTTTTAGAATTTCAAATAGGTATTTTCCTTTTCCATAAACATCTAATTTAAAAGTTCCTTTTGGTCCATCATGACCTAATCTTGTTCCCTGTCCTCCTGCCATTGTTACAACTGCATATTTACCACTTCTTATTATTTCCTCACCTAATTGATTAAACTCTTCTCTTTGTTCTTTTGAAAGTTTTGCTTTATCTAAATATCCAATAGATTCTATTTTATTTTCTTTAATTTCAATTTCTTTTTTAGTATTATCATATAATTCCATTATTTGTTGGAAATCTATTCTATCTATTTGATCTAATAATTCTTGTTTTTCTACCCCTTCTAATTTCTTTAATAAATTCACAATATGATTTTGATTATATTTTTTAAGTAATTCTATTGCTTCTTGTTCTCTATCCATATTTCTTTCATCCCTTCACTTCATATATATATATTTATATTAATTTATTATATGATACTCCTTTTAATATTGCTATTCTATCATAAACATTTAAGTTTATCAAGTTTTTTAGAAAACTTGTCATATTCTAAAAAAGTTTTCAATATATATTAACTAAAAGTATTTAAAGTAGTACAAACATTTTCTTTAAAAGAAATCGAAGGAGGTATATAATGGAAAATACAAGATTATATCAAGATATTGCCAAAAGAACTGATGGTGATATTTATGTAGGAGTTGTTGGTCCTGTTAGAACTGGTAAATCTACTTTTATAAAACGATTTATGGATTTGCTTGTTATTCCTAACATAGATAATGAATACAAAAAAGAAAGAGCAAAAGACGAACTTCCACAAAGTGCTGGTGGAAAAACTATTATGACTACAGAGCCTAAGTTCGTTCCAAATGAGGCTATTGAAATTACTTTAGACAATAATTTAAAATTTAAAACAAGATTAGTAGACTGTGTTGGTTACTTAGTTGATAATGCTATTGGTTATTTAGAAGATGATATGCCTAGAATGGTTAAAACCCCTTGGTCTGATGAAGAAATACCATTTGAAACAGCAGCAGAAATTGGAACTAAAAAAGTAATTGAAGAACATTCTACTATTGGTATTTTAGTTACAACAGATGGAAGTATTACAGATATTCCAAGAGAAGATTATATAAAAGCAGAAGAAAGAGTTGTATCTGAGCTAAAAGCTTTAAATAAGCCCTTTATAATTTTATTAAATTCAGCGGAGCCAAATTCTACATATACAAGGGACCTTGCTCAAAACTTAAGTGAAAAATATAAAACTACAGTTATGCCTATTAATTGTGAATATTTAAGCCTTGAGGATATTAATAATATATTTTCTAATGTATTATATGAATTCCCTACTAACCAAATAAAAATTAAGTTTCCTAAATGGATGGATGGTTTAGATTTTTCTCATCCATTAAAAGCTGAATTATTTAAAGAAATCAAAGAAGCTTTTGAAGATATTAATGTTTTAAAAGATGTTTCTGCCTGTTGTGATAAAATTAAACAAACGGATATAATTTCAAATACAACAATTACAGATATGCAACTAGGTTCTGGTAACGTAACTATTGAAATCACTTTAAAAGATGAATTATTCTATAAAGTTCTTTCTGAAATTACTGGTGTAGAAGTTACTAATGAAGGTGATTTATTTAGAATAATTTCAGAGTTATCTGCTATAAAGAAGAAATATGATAAAGTTTCATATGCTTTAGATGAAGTCGAACGTAAAGGTTATGGAATTGTTACCCCTTCTATTGATGATTTAATATTAGAAGAACCTGAAATGGTAAAACAAGGATCTCGTTTTGGTGTTAAACTAAAAGCTACAGCTCCTTCTATCCATATGATAAAAACAAATGTCCATACAGAAGTTTCTCCAATTGTCGGTTCTGAAAAGCAATCAGAAGAACTTGTTAATTACTTACTTTCTGGCTTTGAAAATGATCCTAAAAAGATTTGGGACTCTAACATTTTTGGTAGAAGCTTACATGAACTTGTTAATGAAGGTTTACAAGCAAAACTTGCTAAGATGCCAGAAGATGCTCAAATAAAATTACAAGAAACATTAGAAAGAATTGTAAATGAAGGAAGTGGCGGACTTATTTGTATTATTCTTTAAAATATTATAGCTCCTAAGAAAAAAATTTTCTTAGGAGCTATGTTTCTTAGTCGTCCAAAATATCAGAATAGAATTCTATAACCAATTTTGCGACTTCATCGCCAGAGACCAACTGCTTTTCAATAATATTTTGAAGCCGTCCACTCTGGTAAAGAACTATTAATGTCTTCGCCACATCATCATATTCGTACTTTTGAAGCATTGTCTTAATAACACTTACAATATCTTCATCATTTTCACTTAAGTTCTTTGGCAAAGAAATCTCTTCAGCCTTTTCTTTACCATAATACTCCATAAGCAAATTTCTTGCTGAATGATACAGAATGTCAGCTTGTGACATAACTTCTAGAGTTCTAAAAACTGAATTAAACCTTTTTTCTCCGTCATAAACAATAACATCAATCATTGACTTTTGTTCTGCCGCATGGTCTGTAATCCATTTTCCAAGGTCTTTATCAGTCATCCTGGCGAAGTTACTTGATACCTTTCTTTCTCTTTCATTTGCTTGATAAATGGACCTAGCATATACATCTTCGCTCAAATAATTTTCCAGATACTCGTCGGGTGTCATAATGTGTGACATGATAGTTCCTTTCTACTAGTACAGAGCCCTTCTCTGCATTGTTTATATCATAACATAAATATATACTAATTTCAACCTTTTTTCATGCTACAAACTTATCAATAATTTCTTTATCTTCTATTCTATTTATTGCAAAGCATTTTTTACCTAAATCTTTAATAGATGCCCCACAGTGATATAATTCTTTATTATCAATTAATATAAATCTGTCATGGAATTTATTTGTTTTTGATATTTTTAAAATTGGATATTCTTGATTAAACTTTTCTATATCTAGACTTGATATATTACTTTTATTTGATGTAAATATAACAACTTCTACATTTTTATTCTTCTTTGATAACATTTTTAATATACTGTCGTCTATGTAGTTATCAATTATAACAATTTTATTTTTAGCTCTTTTTATAATATCTATTATTAAGCTATATGCATCATATATTTGTCCTTGAAAAAATACTTTTTGTTTAAAATTTTCTTCTTTTTGTAAACTATCAAATATCTCATCGAATTTTTTATCATGTTCTAATAATTTATATTCTACATTTGTTAATCTTTCAAATACTTGTGCATTTGTTAATATAAATTTTCTCATTTCTATAAATGCATTCACTATATTTATACTTACTTTAACTGCGATTTCACTTTTTAGTAATCCTGCTAACATTGTAATACCATACTCTGTAAATACATATGGCAAATATTTTCTATGTTGTCCTCTTCCATTTTTGTTTAAGGTGAAATTTTTGCACCTTAAAGATTTATATTCTTCTTCTGTTAATTGAAAGCAATAATATTCTGGAAATCTCTCAATATTATTTCTTACATTTCTATTAAGGTCTTTTGTTTTATAACAAAATAACTTTGCTACATCACTATCTAACATTACTTGTTTTCCTCTTATTGTGTAAATTAGACTCTTTATTTCATCATTTGTGGTTACTTTTTCTACACTTAATGATTTTACTTCATTTTCCATATATATCACATCCTCTAAATTATGTGTATATATTTTAAAACGTTTGTTTGCATTTGTCAATAGTTTTCTTTCCTTTTTATAGCAAATAAGTTGTTTTTTGGCCGGTTTCAAAAACAGCAAAAACCAATAAAAAAATAGATGAAAAAACTTTCATCTATCTTATCCTAAATGTTGTTTTTTGACCACGTCCTGAAAAACAACATTAATATGAGCTACTACTTAAATTTGGATATGTAAATTCTTTTCCTCCTGGTGTAAACTGTCCGCTAGGCATATGGTCAGCAAGAAAGTCATTTGAACCTTTTAAGAAATACTTATATTTTGAACTTTGGCTTACAATTCCACCACCTACAACAACTGGGTCATCCCATGTACAGTCAACTGCATACCAAGAACCTTGAATCTCTACATAGTTCCAAGCATGTCTTTCTGTTTCTCCTCTTGAATTAGTTCCTGTACCTATTACTAATACACAAGGTATTCCCATTTCATCCAAAATGTATTTAAAAGACCTTGCATAGCCTTCACAAACAGACACATGGTTTACTAAAGCTCCATAAACATCATAGATGTTAGGCTTAGACAAACTTGAATCATATTCTATATTATCTACTAAATAATCATGAACCATTTTTATATCATTATAGGTGTTTCCTGTTCTTCTAGCCACTAAACTATTTTTCACTTGCTCTACTTGGTTTATTGCATTTTCTACTTGTTCTTCACTTGAAAATTCATCTGTAAAATAATTATTTTCATTACCATTATTTATATAAACATTATATGAAACCATACTAGCAAATGTTGTCGTTTCTACATTTAAATACATTTTATTAGGACTTAAATAAAATATATCTGGATTATCATATGTATATGCTTCTATTGCTGATTGATAATAATCTCCTAACTCATCTTGTCCATTTGCTGTATTTAAGATATCAGAAAAAGCATTTCCAAAATCTATTCTATATGTTCCTGATTCCATATTTTCTCTATTACTTTCTAATGCTCTATAGATAGTTTTAGAAGGTTCTTCTAATTGATTATAAAAATATTTATCAACAGTTACATTACTATAGTCATCACTACCTATTTGACCACTATTTTGTATATCATCTAATGGATTGTTTTCAACTACCTGTGGTGTTTTAATTGTTGCTGTATCAACTGTATTTTCATTACTTGTATAATTTCCAATAAAGTTTTCTGGAGCTGTTGCTGTTTCCACATCAAAAACTTCTTGATAAAGTATTATACCTAATAATACTAAAGCACATATAATTAACACAATTACAACAGACATTATAAAACTAGCTAATTTACTTTTCATATTCATCTCCTAAATTTTATAACTTACCTTTTTATTATAACATTTTTTTGTTTTTAAAACTAGTATATTTTTTACTTTTTCTAGTTATAATATTAAAAATATTGATATTTACATTATTACATACATTTTACAAATAAAGGTAAAATAAAAAATAAATAGGAGTAAGCAAATGAATTTTAAAAATTTATGGAATAAATTGTTTTCTTATAATCCTCCTGTAGAATACAATTTTAGTCTTCCTGAGACCTCTACTGATGAAGAAATTAATACAGAGGGAAATAATCAAGAACAAGAAAAGCCTATTAAGATTTTCCCAAGTCTTAATGTTAATAAAGAATATATGCAAACTAAATACAATACCTTAATTAATAGTGATATTGTACTTCGTGAATTTACAATAAATGCAAGAGGAAAACAGTACAATGCTTTTATTGTATACATTGATGGTATGATAGATTCTCAAATCATGGATGATTTTATTTTAAAACCATTGATGCTAAGAAATAGAAATAATTTATTTGATGGTCCTCAAAGCAAGGTTATTTCTGAAGCAGTAACCAATAATATTACTGTTAGAAAAGTTAAGAAATTCGATTTATCAAATTACCTAATGAGCTCTTTAATTCCTCAAAATTCTGTAAAAGAGGTAACAACTTTTGATGAGGCAGCAAATGGTATTAATTCTGGAAATTGTGCTTTATTTGTTGATACTCTATCTCTTGCTTTTGATATAGAGCTTAAAGGTTTTAAGCAAAGAAGTATTGATAAACCTAACAATGAAATTGTAATTAAAGGTCCTCATGAAGCTTTTGTTGAAAATATTCGTACTAATACTTCCTTAATTAGAAGAATTATTAATAATGAAAATCTTATTATTGAAAATATCGAGGTTGGTAAAATTACTAAAACTAAATGTGCTGTTTGCTATATGAAAAATATTACAAATGAGGACTTAGTTAATGAGGTTAAATATAGATTAAATAATTTAGAAGTTGATTCTTTACTTTCTGCTGGCGAGCTTGAACAATTAATTGTTGATTCTAATATTTTAGGAATACCAGAAGTTCTTTCTACTGAAAGACCTGATAAAGCCACTAAATACTTACTTCGTGGTAGGGTTGTTGTTATTGTTAATGGTACTCCTTATGGTATTATTATGCCTGCTGTTTTAGTTGACTTTTTGACTTCACCAGAGGATAGCAATTTAAAAGTTAATTTTGGTAATTTCTTAAGAGTTCTAAGACTTCTTGCTTGTTTTATTACATTACTACTTCCTGGTCTTTATGTTGCTGTAACTAGCTTTCACCAAGAGATACTTCCAACTAGCTTACTTTATTCTATTTTAGCATCTAGAGCTAGTGTTCCTTTTCCTGTTATTGTTGAAATTTTAATTATGGAAATATCTTTTGAATTAATACGTGAAGCAGGATTACGTGTTCCTTCCCCTATTGGTCCAACTATCCGGTATTGTTGGTGCTTTAGTTTTAGGACAAGCTGCTGTAAGCGCCCGGTATTGTTAGTCCTATTTTAATTATTATAGTTGCAATTACTGGTATTGCTTCTTTTGCAATTCCTGATTTTTCTTTTGGATTTCACTTAAGATATTTCCGCTTCCTATTTATTTTACTTGGCTTTATGGCTGGATTCTTAGGAATTGGTATAGGTCTATTTTGTTATATTTCAGTACTTTGTAGCTTGCAATCATTTGGAGTATCCTTTACTTCTCCATTTGCACCATCTTCTGAAAGTAAAGGAAATGGATATCTACTTCCACCTATCTGGAAGCGTGAATACAGAGCTCCATATATGGCAACCAAAAGAGAAAAAGACCAGGAAAAGATTTCTATGAAGTGGAAATATAACCCAAAACTACATCGAAAGAATGAAAAGAGGTGACTTTAAATGCCTAAATCAAAAATTGGCACAATAGAAGCTATAATGCTTATTTTAACAATTATAGTAGCACACAGTGTGCTTTCTATGCCTACAAATATTTTAAGTTCATACAAGTCTGCAAGTATTTTAAATGTAATATATGTAAGTATTATTGCAATTGGGATTGCCTACATTATCTATAGACTTCTTAAGAACTTTCCTAATATGGATATTATAGATATTTCTGAAGCTATTGGTGGAAAACTTTTTAGAAATATAGTTGGTATTATTTTTATTGCATACTTTATACTTAGTAGCAGTCTAATGCTTCGTAGCTTTTGTGAAAGTATACAAATACTTTATTTTCCTATGACTGATATTGTATTCATAATGGCTCTTATTGTAATTGCAGTTTGCATAGCTAATAGATTAAACTTTATTGCTACTGTAAAAACTAATGTATTTATACTTCCTATTGCTTTAATTGGTTTACTATTTTTATTTTTTACTAATATAAATAAATTTGTACCTCAAAGGATATTTCCTATTTTAGGTGAAGGTGCATTTAATACTTTTGTTTTAGGACTTACCAACCTTGCCTCTTTTGGTGGTATTGCATATCTTTACTTTCTACCACCTCTTTTAAAAGATAATACTAAATTTAAAAAAATTACTATAATCTCAATTGTTGTTACTGCAATTTATTTAATTTTTACTATTGCAACACTTCTATTTATATTTACATTTTTTACTAATGTAAGTGAAATATCACCTCTTTATACTGCTACTAGATATATTGAGTTTGGCACATTTTTCCAAAGGTTAGAGTCTGTATTTTTACTTATTTGGATTTTAGTTTTTGCTTGTTACTTAAGTATTGTAATAAAGTTTTCTATGGGTATTTTCCAAAAGATTACTGGAATAACTAATAAAAAACCTTTAATAGATATATTTGGACTTCTTATTTTAGGAATCGCTTTAATTCCAAAAAACCTTGCAATCTCACAAGGTTTTGAAGAAAAAGTATATCCTTATCTAATGATTGGTATTGTTTTAGTTTTGGGCATAGGCATCCTTATTTTTGCAAATCTAGCTAAAAAGAAGCAGATTAGAAATAGTAATACCAAAGATAGTATGAACAATATAAATAATACAATATATAATGGAAAGGAGTATGCAAATTGAGTAAATGGGTTAAAAATCTTTTTATTTTTGTCATAATATTAGTCTTTATCTCTGCTTTTTCCAGCTCCTATTCTTCTTTAAATATTGATAACTTAACATATGTTTTAGCAATTGGAATTGATAGCTCAGATGATAATAAATTAGAAGTTAGCTTTCATTTTTCTAACCCCATCCCTGCTGAATCTAGCGCTAGTGAAAAAGCAACCCCTATAATTAATACAGTTACTGCATCATCTCTTAGTAATGCTATTAATCTAGTTAATGGTTATCAAGGAAGACAATTAAACTTATCACATTGTAAAGTTATTATTTTCTCAGAAAAGATTGCTCAAAGAGGTATTGCAGATGAGATTTATACTTTAATAAATGATACTCAAATTAGGCCTTCTGCAAATATTATTGTTAGTAAGTGTAATGCAAAATTCTATATGAACCAAATCCAACCTGAAATTGAAAACTTGCTTTCTAGGTATTATGAAGTTTTTACAGAATCTAGTAAATATGTAGGTCATATGCCTGATGCTACTATTGGAGATTTTTTCAATAGCTTAATTTGTAAAACTTGTGAGCCTTATGCAATCCTACGGTGGTATAAACAAAGATAATTCTAAGACTAATAGTGCAGAAGCTTCTGATTTTGGAGATAACAGTAATAATGATTCACAAAAAGATTATAATATAAAAGCAAATGACTCTTCTGTTGAAGGTGAAAATAAAATTGAAAACATAGGTGTTGCTGTTTTTAAAGATGATAAATTAGTTGGTGAATTAAATGCTCTAGATACAATGGCTTTTTTAAGTATAAGAAATAAGGTAGATAGATTTCTAGTTTCTGTTCCTGACCCAATAAGCAATAATGAATATTTAGACATTTACCTTACTCCTAAAGGCTCTACTAACATTACTATAGATACCTCTACTACTTCTCCTTATATAAAAATCAAATGTGAGTTTACTGCACAAATTTATTCAATGTCTGAGGACTCAAAATACTTATCAAATGATGTTTTAGACGCTGTCTCTAATTCTTGTAATACTTACCTAGAATCTATGTTTTTAGATTATTTATATAAGTCTTCTAAGGACTTTAAATCTGATATAAATGGTTTTGGTAATTTTGCTGCTCAAAATTTTACTACTACTGAAGAATATAATAATTATAATTGGTTAGAATCCTACAAAGACGCATTTTTTGATGTCCAAGTAGATACGTCTGTTAAATCAGGTATGCTTATCAATGAAACTTAAATTTTTATTTAGAAGGTGTATTTATGCAAGTTCTTATTTATAATTTTTTATTTATTATTACTAGTATTTTTATACTTTTTAAAGTAATTGGATATGGTATTTATGAAATAAAAGAAATGAAAAATAAAACTGGTGGTATTGCTGTTATTACTTTTTCTACTATAGTAGTTATATTTTTTATTGTAATGATTATTTTGAAGTAAAATAGTGTTTATATTTATAGATATATTTTAAAGGAGGGCAACTAAGCCCTCCCTTGCTCCTTTCTCTAGAACCTATAACTGCTGAGCTTGGCCAGAGTCTCCTGCTCATAAAGAGCCGCGATTTCTCTTTCAAGCCTAGCTTTCCGGCGCTTCGCTTCCTGAATCTCTTCAGGCGTGTGCCAGTGGTCTACAATAAGATGCTCCCGTTCCTCTTGAGGAATGCTTTCCTCAAAAATGATGTCATTCAAATCCAACAGTTCCTCTTCACACCTGACTCTCTTGGCCAGTATCTGTTCCAAATTCATTGCATTCCTTTCCTTGCAATTGATAGGTCTATATTAAATATCAAACAAAGTTTGATATGAAAAAAGGAAACATATAAGGATTTACCTTATACATTTATATTATACCAAATTTTTAATTAAAAATCAAATTATGTAAATTGTGCAATATTAAAAATACAGTGAAAAAGGCTAAACCCCAATTGCAGTTTAGCCTTTTTCGCTTGAGAACTAGATTCCCATAAGCTTCATTGCAAGACTAGCCTCTTGTCCATCATGCATGTCCATTTTTTCTTCACAAATGCACACATTTGACTTCTTGTCAAACTCAACCTCTAACCCACTGGTCAAGACTACTGTAGGACATCTTGAAAGACGAGCCATAAGCCTTTTTGCCGGACTGCTACACAATTCGTTCAATGTAACATACATAATCTAATCCTCCTCGTTTTACAAAACGACTAATAATATTAGGTTAAATATAACCTAATATTATTATAGCATAAATCAACACAATTCACAAATTTAACAATTTATTAAAAATAGGAAATTATTTTTCCTCTTTTACTAATTCGAAGTCTATTTCTCTCAGCTCTTTACTTGCTCGGATTACTCTTATACGTATTTTATCTCCTATTTTATAAGTCTTGTTTGTAAGTTCTCCAATTAATATTTTTCTATCTTCATTATAAATAAAATATTCATCACCTAAGTTTTCAAATTTGATTAGTCCTTCAATTGTGTTTTCAAGTTCTGCAAAAACACCAAATGATGTAATTGAAGAAATTATTGCATCATATTCTTCTCCTATTCTAGATTCCATATACTCTGCCATCTTCATTTTTTCTGCTTCTCTTTCTACTTCTGTAGCTATCTTTTCTCTTTCTGAAGATTGCTTACTTCTATCTTCCGCTTGCTTTTTTAACACATTGTATTCTTCTTCATCTATTACATAGTTATTTTCTAAATACTTAGAAATTACTCTGTGTATAAAAAGGTCTGGGTATCTTCTAATTGGAGATGTAAAGTGGCAGTAATATTTACTTGCTATTCCAAAATGTCCTTTGTTTTCCGCTTCATACCTTGCAAGTTTTAAAGTTCTTAATATTAATGTTGAAATTACTCTTTCCTCTTCTTTTCCTTTTATTTCATCTAATACTTTAGCAAATTCTTTTGGATAAATATTATCTTTAGATGCTTTTATTTTTAAGCCATAATTATATAAGAATTTATTTAACTCTTTTACCTTTTCTAAATCTGGTTCCTCATGTACACGATAAATAAAAGGTGCATCTAACCAATAGAATTTTTCTGCAACTGTTTCATTTGCAGTTAGCATAAATTGTTCTATTATCTCATTTGCAAATGTGGTTTCATATTTTCCAACACCTATAACTTTTCCATCAATGTCTAGCTCTATTTTAGTTTCTGGAATATCCAAATTTAAGTAACCATTTTCTAGTCTTCTATTCTTTAAAATATGAGCAAGTTCTTCCATCAATTTAAAATCTTCTATATATGGTTTATATCTTTCTAGAACTTTTTTGTCTTCTCCATCTAATATCTTTTGTACATCGTGATAATTCATTCTTTCAGTTACGCAAATAATTCCTTTACAGATATCAGAAGAAACAACATTTCCTTTATTATCAATTTCCATTATGCAAGATAAAGTAAATCTGTCTTCTCCTGCATTTAAACTACAAATTCCATTTGATAATTCTCTCGGAAGCATTGGAATAACTCTTCCTAACATATAGATGCTTGTCCCTCTTATTAATGCTTCATTATCTAGAAGGCTATTTTCTTTTACATAGTAACTTACATCTGCTATATGAACTTCTAATCTATAATTATCATTATCTAACTTTTCTACTCTTACAGCATCATCTAAATCTTTTGCATCTTCTCCATCTATTGTAAAAATTCTTTCATTCCTAAAATCTCTTCTATTTGGAATATCTTTTTTATCTACTTTGTCGCCACATTTTTTAGCTTCTTCTACTACCGCTTCTGGAAACTTTGCAGGAAGCTGATGTTCTTTTATTATTGATAACATATCAACTCCAGCTTCATTTACATTTCCTAAAACTTCTATTATTTTTCCTTCTGCTTTCTTTCCCTTTTTAGGATATTTTGTTATTTTAACTAATACTTTGTGATTGTTTCTCGCTTTTCCAAAGTTCTTTTTTGAGATAAATATATCTGTTCCAAAATTTTTATCATCTGGTATTACAAATCCAAAATTTTTATTATATTGGAATGTTCCAACTACTGTATCTTTTTCATGTTTTAATATCTTTACTATTTTTCCTTCTGCTCTTTTTACTTTGTTGGCTTCTTCTGTTATTTCTATTAATACATGATCTCCATTTAAAGCATTTAATGAGTTTTCTTTTGATATATAAATTTCATCTTCTCTATCTTCTATTTTTACAAATCCAAAGCCTTTTTGGTTTTTTCTATAATATCCATCATAATAAGTCTTTTCACTTATTTTATAACGATTTTTTCTATTTTTTTCTATCTTTAATTCTAACTCTAATTTTCCTATTACCTCTAGGAACTCATGATATTCATTTTTTGGTACCCTCATAAGCATTGCTATTTCTTTCGCTTTCATCGGGACATAATCATCATCACTCATAAAATCTAAAATCTTCTGTTCTCGGTCTTCCATTGTTACTATTCATTCCCTCTTTCCATGCTGTTTTTGGGGACGGGGTCAAAAAACAGCATTTTATTTTTTATTTTACTTATATTCAATTTATAGTTTATACTGTTTTTTGACCCCGTCCCTAAAAACAGCAAAAAACTACTAAAAAGGGGCTCGTTTTTTTGAAAACCGCCCCTTTTTTTATGCCATATAAATAATTCCTAAAACTATTGTAAGTACTGCAAATACAATTGATAATATAACTGTCCATCTTTTTTGTTTTCCTTCTTTTGTTCTACCTTTATTTTTCTCATAGAAGTTATTAGTTGATGAACCAGTTATTGTAGATGATAAACCTGCATCATCTTTTGATTGTATTAATGTTAATATTATTAGTGCTAACGCTACTATTAAATATATTACTATTAATATCCATTTTGCTACTTCCATTTTATTGTTCCTCCTAACGGTCTTCTCTATAATACTTAGGTATTGTAACATATTTTTTCTAAAAATGCAAATATTTCCATATAAGTTTTGAAATTTTATTTAAAAATTTTCCAAATTCCTATTTTTTTGGGTTCACAAATAAATTCCATTTCTTCATTTTTAGTTGGATGTTTGAATTTTATTTTATATGCCCATAATGCTATTTGTTTATTTTTTCCTCTTGTACCATACCTTTGGTCTCCATAAATACTATGACCCATATTGCTAAGTTGCACTCTTATTTGATGATGTCTTCCTGTATGTAAATTTATTTTTAATATACTTAAGTTATTTTCTTTATCATATTTTATTACTTCATAATCTAGTTTTGCAAGTTTGCTATCCTTTTTATCTTTACTTACAACATAACTTGTATTTGTTTTTTTATCTTTATACAAGTAATCTTCTAAAGTTCCCTTTTCTTTTTCTAATTTTCCATCAACTATTGCTAAATATTCTTTTTTAAATACTTTTTCTCTTAC
>CALXCH010000028.1 GCA_944386735.1 uncultured Clostridia bacterium | reverse complement strand
AATAATTATTTTAATGATTCAGTACTTTCTATAAAAAAATATTGCAGTTTATTTCTTCTTAATGTATACTAAGATTAATATATTTTAAAGAAATTATAGGGGGATTAATATGTTTAGAAATCGTGGTAAACTACCAAACATCAATAATGATCCTAATACTGGTGGAGGATATCGTGTACCTCATTATAGGCATTACTGGAACGGTAATTTTATTATTATACAATATGATTTAAAATTTATTGCAATAGAAGTAATAGTATCTTTTATAATTATACTAACAGTATTAGCAGTATATCTTTCTTCGTACCAAACTTCATTTGAAGATCCAATTGCTGAAGTAAAACAAAACTTTTTAAATGCACAAAGTATTTCAATAATAGCAGTACTTGTTGTAACTGGATTAGCTACATTTTTTACTAGAAGTAGCAAAGAAAACTTAATAAGAAATTTAAGAATAATTGCACTAATATACACCATTTCGATAATTGTATTTCTAGGAGTAAAAATACATCTTGACAACAAATACAATAATGAAGATACATATGGAGCTTTTTATGAACAATATGAGGATCAAACTAATAATAATTCTAAGAAAATTAACATTGGATTATTCTCAGGAGTTTCAATAACGGACCCAAAAGAATCATACATAAATGAAAGTTTAAGTGCCTACACTAATTTTTCAACTAAAGTAGTAATATATTTAATAATACAATTCTTAATTGTTGCTATATTATTTTATTTATCTTCTAGATTATCTAGAATCGAAGGAAAGAAACAACAAGTTCTAAAAGATGATGATGTTTTATTTGATGATGAACAAAATGTTATCTAAAAACAAAAATGGTTATATAACTAAAAATTATATAACCATTTTTTATACTATAATTTATCATAAAAAGTATCCCCATAGTCTTCTGTCTCTAATGGTTCACTTCCCTCTGCCTTCTTTAATGCTGAATAAGTCTTATAAAGTAATATTATTGTTGCTACTAAAAAAACATCTACCAAATATGGTTCTATATAATAGAAAAATTGATCAAAACTAAAATAATACCTAAAAACTTCAATTAGCACTTCTTTTATGTTTGCAAGTAAATTGATAAAATCATAAATTATTAACCATCCAATAGGAATCATTGCAATAATAATACATTTCTTTACAGTTTTAAAATCATTTTGACTAATTTTATTATATGCTATCACTATAAATACTAAAGTAATTATCTCAAAAATCATCCCAAAATCAAAAGCTTTAAAAATGATTAATGGTAATAAATATGTAAGAAGACTAATAATCATTACTCCCATGCAACCTTTTAATAAATTTTCAGTCTTATCTTTATATGTTTTTCTAATATGTGTTTCATTTTCATTATTTTCAATATTGTTCATTTTTCTATCCCCTTTAATATTTCATTTAAGACTATTTTATTCTATTTTTAATAACAATACAATAATTTTAACTTATTTTTTGTAATAAAGACTATTAGCAAAATATTTTATACTTGCTAATAGTCTGAAAATATGCTTTTCTTAAATAAAACTATATTTATATTTTAAATAAATTACCATTGCTTTTTATAATTTATTAATTCTAAAATATATCCTGTTAAACAATAAGGAGCTAAAATAAATGCATAAAGTAATACATAAACAATAAATGCAAGTACACTTCTTCTTTTTAGTTTACAGCCTACTTCTTTTAGCATATTTTTTCTTCTGATTTCAATTAATAAGCATAGAAGCAACCCAAATGGAAGTACAAGTAAAGATATCCAGCCTATTAATAATGGTTTACCAAAGCATAAGAAAATTAATCCTACTGGTACAAAAATAAGAAGTGCTAAATCTATAAATGGGAAGAATATATTTAAAAACATTAAGAATTTAGATTTTATACTCATATTTTTAGAAGTAAATACTTTTACTTTCTTAAATGCTTCAATCATACCTCTTGCCCATCTTTTTCTTTGCTTACCTAAATCTCTAAACTTTTCTGGAACTTCTGTATATGCAATTGCATTTTTAGCGAAATTAGTTTTATAACCTTTGGAAAGTAAATGCCAAGTTAAAACAATGTCCTCCCCCACTGAGTTTTGCCATCCACCAATTTCTTTTAGTATTTTTGTTTTATAAGCGCTAAAAGCACCTTGAGCAACTAATGTTGAATTATAATTACCTTGAATATATTTAACTCCAAATATTCCTAAAGTATAATCCCACTCTTGTAATTTTGTAATAAAGCTTTTCTTCCCATTTTTAACAAATAAGCATCCAGCTATAGCAGCTGTTTTTTCATTAGAATTTCTTAATTTATTCATAATATTTCTTATTGCTAAAGGATGAAGTACAGTATCACTATCTATTGTAATTGTATAATCTGTCTTTACATTATCTAATCCAATATTTAAAGCATATGCTTTTCCTCTGTGTTTTGTTTCTATTATCTTTATATTAGGACCTAGATTCATTGATTTTAATAATTCTAAGGTTCCATCTGTTGAGCCATCATCTATAATGTTTATATATATTTTTCCACAATATCTTTGTTTTTTAATTGACTCTATAGTTTCTTTTATTGAATCTTTTGCATTAAAAACTGGAATTAGGACAGTTACATCTTCTTCTTTTTTGTTCTTTTTCTTTTTATCTTTTTTATTAAATAGTAAACTAACAAAATTAAATACATAATTAAATCCAGGAATTATTGCTACAAATACTACTAAATAAATTGCTAAAAAATATCCCAAGTAACATGCTATATCATTAATCCAATTAATGTTTATGCATATTGAGAAGATAAGATATATAAGTGCAACTATTAATGATATTAAAAACATTTTTATCACCTCATATTATTTTACGAAAACTGGTAAAAAATGGTGATAAGTGTCAAAAAATGTAGAAAATAAATATAATAAAAAGAGGTGGATTAAATTGAAAATAAAAAAACTATTAATAATTTTTTTAATAATAATTTTTATACTTCTTTGTGTGTTTGGATATAAAAAATATAAAGATAAAAAAAGACCTGATATTAAAATCCCAATTTTGCTTTATCATAATTTTGTAACAACTGTTCCAGATACTGACCCTGATAATTTTAACTATATTAATACTCCAGCAAGTTTTGAAGAAAATATAAAAACTCTTTTAGAATATGGATATACAATAATATCAATGGAAGATTTAGAAAATGCAAATACAGGTAAAGCAAGCTTACCAAATAAGCCAATTATCATAACTCTTGACGACGGATATTATAGTAATTATGAATATATCTATCCAATTTTGAAAAAGTATAATATAAAAGCTTCTATTTTTATAGTAACTAATAAAATTGGTAGGGAAATTGATGGAATAAAATATCTATCTTGGGATAACTGTTTAGAAATGCAAAACAGTGGTCTTGTAGAAATATTTAGCCATAGTACAAAACATGTCTTTTATAATAAACTTTCAGTGCGAGAACTTCGTGATGATGTAAAAGAATCTTATAAATTAATAGAAGAACACTTAGGTAAACAAGATTTAAAAGTTTTTGCTTATCCTTATGGTGCCTATACTAATGAAACAGTAAGAACTCTAAAAAATAATGGAATTGATTATCAAGTATATGATATAGGAATGAACAATTTTAAAAATTTAGATAAAAATTATATCAAACGAATTAACATCCCTTGTGAAATGACAGGAATTGAAATTATAGAAGAAATAGAAAAATATTAAAACAAAAAATACCGTATGAGTTATTCATACGGTATTTTCTTATTCCTCTGTTCCTGTTCCATCAAACGGAATAAATTTATTTACTACACTTTCTGGTTTCATTTCATCTGTTCTAAACATCTTATATGCAGTATTTATTTTATTTTCAACTAATTGTTCTACTTCTTCTTGTGATGCATGCTCCGCTAAAACAAGTTCACTTATCATTATTTGTTTAGCATTATTTAGCATCTTCTTTTCACCTGTTGATAGGCCTTTTTCCTTTTGTTTAAAACTCAAGTTTCTTACAACGTCTGCAACTTGATAGATATCTCCGCTTTTCATTTTTTCCATATTGTCTCTATATCTCTTGTTCCAATTTTTATCCATTGCAGTTTCGTCTTGCTCTAGTACACCTATTACCTTATCTGCTGAACTTTTATCTATAATATTTCTTACACCTACCTCTTCTGCCTTTGCTGTAGGTACCATAACCTTAACTTCACCTGGCATCTTCAATATGTAATAAGATTGTTTCTCCCCTAAAATATCTTTCTCCTCTATTGCGTCTATTACCCCTGCTCCATGCATTGGGTATACTATCTTGTCTCCTACATTAAACATGTAAGTCCACTCCTTTCAGCATAATATATTTTTCGGCGAAAAAAAGATAATAAAGTTATGTCAAACTATGGTTTAAAATAACTTTATTGGATTTTTTAACCATTTCTATTATACTACAAAAAAAGGTAAAAGTCAAAGCCTTTACCTTTAATTTTTTATGTATATTTTCCTTGTTTTCCTTGAGACTCTAAGGAAATATTTTTTCAAAAAAACTTTCAAAATTTTTTCTAGGTTCTATTTACTAGTTGAACCAAATCCGCCTTTTCTTTCTCCTTCGGCAACATCGTCATCTGTTACTAAATACTTTTGGAATATTCCTTGTCCTATTGCTTCACCTTTTTTTATTGTAATATCTTCATCTTTAATGTTATAAAATGCAAACATGATATGACCATCATTATCTACATTTCCATAATAATCTTTATCAATTACACCTACACTATTTGCTAAGATTAATCCTTTTTTCTTTGGATTAGAACTTCTATTATATAACATAAGTACCTCATCATCTTGCATATATGCCTTTATTCCAGTTTTCACAAGTGTTGGATTCATTCCTTTCTTAAAACTTGGAATTACTGTATCTTCTGCAGCTTCAATATCATATCCTGCTGAATATTTTGTTTTTCTTACTGGTAAATTAATTCCTTTATCTTCAAATCCTTTTGCTACTTCAAATCCTCTTAATTTATCCATTTCTATTCCTCCTTTAAAACATTTAACCTTGATTTTATCTGTTTCATTTTTTCACATTTAAAATATTTTGTCAATATGCACATTTCTTTTTTCGACAAAATATAATAAAGTAATGGATTTAGGTGATATATTATGGAAAATAGAATAAATACATTAAATAATTTACCCTTAAATTGTAAAGGCATTATTAAATCTTTAAACTGCATACGGAAGCATTAGAAGAAGACTTTTAGACTTAGGTCTTGTTAGAGGAACTACTATTATTCCCGTTTTAGTTAGCCCTTCTAAAGGACTCAAAGCCTTTTATGTAAGAGGAACCTTAATTGCACTAAGAGATGAAGATTCTTCTTCTATTAAAGTTTCATTTTAAATTGTAACTCTTTTCTTTTTTAGCTCATAAATTATACTATATTAATTTTATGAGGTGGTTCTTATGGGGCTTACAAATTCTTCATGTGGACTTCATTTACTTACAAATAAGAAAAAAACTATAAAAAAAGATAAATGTTTTACAATTGCACTAGCTGGTAATCCTAATGTTGGTAAATCTACAATATTTAACAGTCTTACTGGTATGCACCAACATACTGGTAACTGGCCAGGTAAAACTGTCTCTAATGCTTCCGGACATTCTTATTACAAAAATAATGATTTTTTATTTGTAGATATTCCTGGTACATATTCTATTATGTCTTATTCTGAAGAAGAAGAAATTGCAAGAAACTACATCTGTTTTGAAAAACCAGATGCTACTGTTATTGTTCTAGATGCTACTTGTTTAGAAAGAAATTTAAATTTAGTTTTTCAAATAATGGAAATTACTGATAATATAATTGTTTGTGTTAATTTACTAGATGAAGCTAAAAAGAAGAAAATCAAAGTAGATTTAAATAAATTGTCTAAAGCACTAGGTGTACCTGTTGTTGGAACTATAGCAAGAAAGAAAAAAACTTTAAACAATTTATTAGATACAATCATGCAAGTGTGCGAAAGGGAAATTACTCCAAAACCTAATTTAGTTACTTACCCTAAAGAAATTGAAGATGCTATTTCTCTAATTTCAGATAAATTAAAAGACTATAAAGTAATTCCTAAAAAACTTTTAAGATGGATTTCTTTAAAAGTTTTAGATGGAGATGAAAAAATATTAAAATCTATTGAAAAAGCTTTTAGTATTTCTCTTATAGATAATACAGAACTAGAACTTGTAAAAGAAAAAGCAAGAAACGGTTTTAAAAAGCAAGAAAATTTAAAAGACACTATTGTTTCTTCTATAATGGCTAAAGCTGAAAACATTTGTAAAGATGTTTGTACTTATGAAGATACAAACTATTCTAGTAGAGATAGAAAAATAGATAAAATCCTAACTTCTAAATACTTAGGTTTTCCTATTATGCTCTTATTTTTAGGAATTATCTTTTGGATTACCATTGTAGGAGCAAACTATCCATCTGAAATTTTATTTTCATTTTTCAAATGGATACAAGAAAAACTAGTTCTATTTGCTAACTATATAAACTTACCTACTTGGCTTTCTGATATGTTAATTAATGGTATATATCAGACTTTAACCTGGATTATATCTGTTATGCTACCTCCTATGGCAATATTCTTTCCTCTATTTACTTTTCTAGAGGATTTAGGATATCTTCCTAGAATTGCTTTTAATGTAGATGGTTTCTTTAAGAAATGTAGCTGCACCGGGAAGCAAATGATTACAATGTGTATGGGGTTTGGGTGCAATGCAGCTGGTGTTACTGGCTGTAGAATTATAAATTCTCCTAGAGAAAAATTAATTGCAATACTTACTAATAACTTTGTTCCTTGTAATGGTAGATTTCCATTTTTAATTTCAATTGCAACAATATTTATTGCAGGAACAATGCAAGGATTCGGAGCATCTATAATATCAACACTTAGTGTTATACTAGTTATTTTACTTGGAATATTTTGTGCATTACTTATATCTAAGATACTTTCTAAAACAATACTTAAAGGTATGCCATCATCTTTTGTACTTGAGCTCCCACCTTATAGAAAACCTCAATTTGGCAAAATCCTTATTCGTTCAATTTTTGATAGAACATTATTTGTTTTAGGAAGAGCAATTAGTGTTGCTGCCCCTGCCGGTCTTGTTATTTGGCTTTTTGCAAATATTGGTATTAATGGAGAAAGCTTGCTTTCAATAATTGCAAACTTCTTAGACCCATTTGCTAATCTTCTTGGATTAGATGGATATATTTTAACTGCTTTCATATTTGGTATTCCTGCTAATGAGATTGTACTACCAATAATACTTATGTGTTATCTTGGTGGAAGTTCTCTAGTAAATATGGATGATACTTTTTCTATTGGTCAGATACTAATGCAACATGGCTGGACTATTCTTACTGCTATTAATGTTATGATATTTACTTGTATGCATTTTCCATGTGCTACTACCCTTCTTACGATAAAAAAAGAAACTGGAAGCCTTAAATGGACCATAATCAGTTTCTTACTACCTACAATCTGTGGTATACTTCTTTGTATGCTTACTACTTTTGTTTATAATATTTTTGTCTAGTAGAAATACTAGACTTTTTTACTTTTTAGAAAATTTTTACTGTTCGCTTGTTTTTTACTGTAAAATATTGTAATATAATTACAACCTTACGCAAAGGAAAGGTCAGCCTTTTCTTAAAGGCGGAAATGGGGTTATGATTTTGAATACTAGCGATTTAATTTTGCACTTTGTTGATAAATACATAGAAGAAAAAGAAAAAAACTTTTTCTTACAACTACAGTTAGAACAACAAAAACAACAAATGCAAAATGACAACAAAGTTAAGACTAACTAGCATTCATTAGTCGTAGGGCAGATTCGCGGTCTGCTCTATTTTTAGGCATAAAAAAAAGTATGTGCATTCGCGGTACACATACTGTTATGATTTGAACACTAACGCTATTCAAAGTTCATTTATTTTGTAACTAAATAATAACATATTAATTCATATTTGTCAAATTGAATTTCGTAGCTATTGACAAAAAAATATAAAAATGTAAAAATAATTTTGGTGATATACATTGATAGAAGAATTTAAATCATATTTTAATATGATGCCTGAACTTTTACATAGTATTACAGGTATTGATATAAATATCTTACAAACAGCAACAAATATTGTGTTTTACGGAATAATTTACTTTTTTATTATAGCAATAATATTTAGGATTATAGCACTTTGTAAACTTTTTTCAAAATGCGATAAAAAAGCTTGGAAAGGCATAATTCCTGTATATAATTTAATAGTACTTTACAAAATAGCTGGTGTTTCACCATGGTTTATTTTGATTTATTTAATTTATCCTATATCTTTTAACATAGCCTTTATTGTGCAATTTCTATTTTCTACATATTTATATACTAAACTTGCTAAAAAATTTAATAAAGGAATAGGTTTTACAATTGGTTTGGTTCTACTTCCAACTATATTTTTATTAATACTTGCTTTTGGAAAATCAAAATATAATAGTGAAAAGGAAACATAATAAACACATCTCTATTATTGCTAGAGATGTGTTTATTTATTATTTATTCCATTCCCAAGTTAAATTTAGCTTGATCTCCACCTATTATTTCTCCTGTTGTTGCATCTACAAAATATTTTTTACTCATATATCTTTTTATGCTTTCTACATTAGAAAGTGTATTATCTTTATTTTTAGGTTCTTTTTCATGTTCAATTTTTACTACCCAGACATTTCTTGTCCTATTTTCTGTTTTTACTGACATTTGATCTTCTATATTATTTTCTAAGCAATATATAAATTGATTCATTTTTTCTATACCTTTAGTTGCTGTAATATTAATAATTGGTTCACTTGAAAATTCTTCTTCTTTTTCCTTGGCTATATTTATTGCTTCTTCCTTAGATATTACATATTCATTATTTTCAAATGTATTATCAAGCAAACCATTTACTGATTCTACTATAATATGCCCATTTACTTCACCAAATGCAATTTGAAATTCGTCATACCTATTATATACTCCATCATAACTTCTTGAATAAGATATTACCCATTCATTTTCTTCCTTACTTTCGCAAGATTTAATTTCGTAACTATTAATAGGATATCCAATTTTATTTAATAAATTTTTAGATGAATCTACCGCTTCTTTTTGAGATATTCTTTCAAGATTAGGTCTTATCTCATCAAAATCATTATTCAAGAAATATTCCAATTCTCCTGTTTCACTATTAAATCCAATTGTTATTCCTATATTTTTATTACTATTTGGAATACTATATTCATCTTCTGTATATACAGCATAATAACTATTAGTATTATCATCATAACTTCTATTTAAATCTACCCTTTTTATTTCTTTATCAGGATATCCGAATTCTTCTAATATTTCTTTTGCTTTTTTTCTTATTTCATCTTCTGATTCTATCTTGCTTTTTTCTTCTTCACTTATTACAGCAGGTTTTTCTTTACTTACATCATACTTTCTTGGCTCTTTCCATATTTTTTCATATATAGTATATCCACCAAAAACTATTCCTGTTGTTAATATAATACCTCCACAAGTTGCTAATACTACTTTTATCAAATTATGTTTTACTACCTTATTTTCTTTATCTAATGCTGTTTTTATTGCTATTTTGTAACTTTGAGGTGTACTAATTTTCTTATTTAAAGTTTCACAAATAAAATTTTCATATGCTTCCATTTTAAACAACTCCTTTCTCATAATTTTCTTTTATTTTCTTTCTTGCTCTAAAAAGATGTGTCCTTACAGTATTTTCGTTCATCTTGAGAATCTCTTTTATATCTTTTATTGAATATTGTTCCATATAATAGAGAATAATTACAATTCTTTCTTCATATTTTAATTGCTTTAGTAATGAGTAAAAATTCAAGTCATCATCTATATTTTTATAATTATTAGAAACAATATATTTATCTAAATCATATTCATCTATTGAAACATCTTTTTTATATTTTCTTTTATAAATTCGATTACACTTATTAACTAATATAGTTATTACCCATTTTTTAAATTTCTTAGGTTCTCTTAATTTTCTTATATTCCTATATGCTTCTATCATCGTTTCTTGAATAACATCGTCAATATCTGCTTCATTACTTATTCTTGTTTTTGCAATCTTATACAAGTCATTTTCTATTTCCATAATAAGGCTTGTAAATGCTTCTTTATTTCCATTTTTAGCTTCTTCTATTAACTCGTCCATTTTACCCTCCTATCATATATGTACATATTTGATATTCTATATATAAGAGTCTTTAATTTTACTATTTTGTTTCAAATTCTTAATAAATTATATATTAAAAAATGTATAAATCTTTATTTCAAAAATTGTTACTTAAACTTTTCCTTGAGAATACCAATATTACCAACTATTTCTTGTTGTCTAGAATATATTTTCATGTTAAAATAAAATTGTTATGCAAACTAAAGATAAAGGAGGTTTTTTATGAAAAGAAAAATTTCTGTTTTAATTATCTTCGTCATAATAGTAAATATTCTTATTAGTTTATTTTATAATTTTTCTTTTGCAAGCACAAAAGTAGAAAACAAAAAGAGGAACCCAAATAGTTATTGGTCTGTAAGCAATGCTCCCCTATTTTATGGGACAACTAAAATAACTCTAAAAAAAGATATTATAGATGAATTTAATGTTTTAGATAGCAGATTTAGAATTTTTGCTACTGATTTTGAAGATGGAGATTTAACACCTAAAATCACACATACTGAAAATGTAAAAGTAGATGAAGTCGGAAATTATGAAATAGTATATAAGGTAACAGATTCTCATAATAATGAAACTAACTTAGTAGTTCCTGTAATTGTAACAGATGATGAAAATGCAAAAATAAATGTTGAAAGAACTATTTATACAATTCCATCTGTTTGGAACATGGACTTAGCTGAATTTTCAAGATGTAATTATGGAGATAGACAAATACTTGGAGTATATTTATCAGGTAATCAAAGTATAAAAGCACGCGTTATATCTTCAGATAGTAACTTAAGTATTAACTTTTTTAACAATGACCAACATATTGAAAGTTCGAAAACGTTACCTTCTTCTGGAGAATGGATAACTATAGCAAATATTGTAGATAGTACTGGATATGATGCTGTACCATTACTTAAGTCTACAGTATTATCTAGATCAAATACTGTAATTAACAAAACATTTAAAATTGAATTAGAATATGATGAAACTATAAAACCTTTAGACTATTACCATTATCAAGACAATGAAGCAGAATTTAGGGCAAATTGGCTTAAAAGTGGAAACAGATATGGTGTTATTGAAAGTGAAACACTTCTATTAGTAGTTCCTTTCACAGACATACCTTATATGACAAATTTTTACCAAAATGGTTTTACATCTCTAGATAGCTTTTTAGAATATTATCAAAAAGTGATAGAAAAAATGGATGAATATATAGGATTAAGCTTTAATCCTGAAAAAATAACAGACCAAAATGTTAGAACAAAATACTTAGTTAGAGCAAATGTCCGTGGAATCGGTGCTGCATATTATGCAGGCGACCATATTGGAGTAACAAACAGTAGTATGAGATCTTTCTTTGAAATGAACTGGGGTGGCTTGCATGAACTAGCTCATGGTTACCAAGGTTCTCTTGGAAAGGGCGAAATGCTTCTTGGAGAAGTTTCAAATAATATTATAGGCCATTATATTCAAACAGATAAGAGTATTTACTTCCATCCTGGAGATTGGCTTGGAGAACTTTCATCAATAGAAGAAGATCGAAATTCACTAAGGTTAAGTGGAAAAACATTTACTGATGTAGATGAACCAACTAGATTATATGTTATTATCAATTTATTTAATACATTTGAAAAAGGTACAACTTATTCAAAAATGTATTCATGGTATCGTGAGCAATTAAATCTAGGAAGACATATGACAAACCAAGATGCTTATGTAGAGTCAATTGCTGATATTTACAACATAAATATAATTCCATATATGGAAGCTTGGGGACTTAATATTTCAGATAGCACAAAATCTAATGTATATCAAAAGAACTATCCTTTAATAAGCATTCTAAAAGATTTTGTATCAGATGATACTTTAAATACAATTATAACAAATGAAGGCTTGAATAGAAAATACTCATTAGTTACAAATGATGTGCTAAATAAATATGGTGTAACATCAAATATTACTCTTAATATTGATATTGATAACTTTAGTAAAATTGAAGGCAAATTTGTTCTAATTAAAGATGGAAATAATTCCGTAAAATCTATAAAAGTGGATAGCCCTTCCCTATTACTTGATAACTTGCCTATTGGAACTTATTATTTACAAATGCCAATTATAGAAGGATATAACCAGGATTATACTTATATCCAAGTAAAAGAAGGACAAAATTTAAGTTATACGCACACCTATAAAAATCAAGAAGATATAGACTATAACAATTATTTAAAAATGCAAGTTCTAGGATATAATTATGATACAATTGCTTATCAATTAATTTTTAAAGATAAATATACTAAAGCAGAAATCTCATATCCAAATCAATCTGGAATGAGTGGTGATGAATATATTAAAATTTATAATGCAGAAGGAAATTTAATAACTGAAGATGTTTCAACTGGAGGATATTTTGATTACGGGAAAGGTTCTCATGAAATTGATTTAGATATTGGCTCTGTAATAGAAATTAAGTATCCTAATAAATATCAAAATAAAATAAAGATATACAGCCTTCTTACAGGAAATTTATTACCTGAATATAATGCTACTGATGAAATTAGTAGATATGTTATTATAGATAATGGATTAATTAAAGAAGACATGTCTGATGATGAAGCAAATGATTTAGCTTATGAACAATTAAAACCTTCTTTAATCACTATTATTGAAAACTACAAAGCAAAAGTAACTGAATCAGAACTTAATAATAAATTTATAAACTTTAAAGAAAAAGCAAAAGTTATTGATGCTTATATGAGATTAAGAGAAGAAGACAAAATTCCTTATACAAGCTTAATTACAGCAATTCAAAAAGGTGGCTCTCCAATAGTTACAGCTAAAGCTGAAAAACTAGAATATAAAATTGGAGAAAAAATAAATTTATATAGTTTAATTTCTGCAACAGATAATGAAGATGGAACAATTATTATAGATAAAACTTCTACTACTATTGATACAAAGTTAGATACTGACATCGCTGGAAATTACAAAGTAACATACAAGGTTTCTGATTCAGATAATAATATTACAACTAAAATAATTTATATAGAAATAATTGATGATAGTCTTCCTGAAGAAAAACCAGAAGAACCTGATGAAGAAGAAAAACCAAAACCTGAGGAACCAGAGCTACCTGAAGAAGATGACAATGAAAAACCTGAAGTAGATCCTGATTTACCTGAAGAAGATGATTCTGAGGAATCTGAAGAAGAACCTGATTTACCTGTAGAGGATGACACTAAAGAACCTGAAGTAGATCCAGACTTACCTGAAGAGGATGACACTGGAAAGCCAGAAGAAGAACCTGACTTACCTGAGGAGGATGATACTGAAAAGCCAGAAGAAAAACCTGACTTACCTGTAGAAGACAATACTCCTAAACCTGAAAAGCCTGTTCTTCCTGAAAAGGATAATAATCAAAAAGTTGAAACTGAAATAAAACCAAATCTACCTAGAGAAAATAATAATCAATCTTCAGAAATATTAAAACCTAATAATGAAGTACAAGAACCAATTTCTAATTTATCTAATCAAATTAATGATAGTTCTTCAAACAATATCTTAGAAGCCTCTGTTAATAATGAAGATATTGAAGAAGAAATTCATGATAAAAAAATGATAAATGATGAAATAGATTCTGTGGCTGGACATGAAGAATTATTATCTACAGAAACAAAGTCACATACAATAATAAAAATTATTGTAATTATAGCTTTAATTTCATTAATTACTATTTTCATTGTTAAGAAAAAAATTAACAAAAAATAAATTTTAAAATAGGTATTCTTTTAATTAGAATACCTGTTTTTTATTTATTTTTTCTATTTGTTAAAATTTGTTATATATTTCGCAAATATTACCTAAGAGCAATCTTTGACTAAGGAAGGAAATTAAAATCCTAATCGTTTTCACTACTTAAGCAGTTATAAGCCCATCTTTAGATTATAAGCAGTTGACTTCTTGTAATTTTAACCTCTCAAATTTTTTTAATCTAATATTAATAATAATTTTGGACAATTTTATATTTTTAAATATTTTTTTACTTCACTTACTTTTTTATCCTGTCTTGAATCAAAACTCATTTTATATAGTTCTAGTTCTTTTGAAACTACAGCAAACCTTGATTTCTTATAACCTTCTAATTTTTCATTTACTGACTTATTTCTTATCTTTCTGTTAATAGAATATTCTAATATCATCAAGTTACCTAATCTATCTAAATTTTCCACTTCTTCTTCTGATAGCTCTTTTTCTTTGTTTTGTTTTGCATAAATATGTTCAATATCAAATTTTCTGCTAAATAATCTTCGATAATTCTTTATTAGTATTTTTTTATCTGATGTCTTATCATCTTCTGCAATTTTAGCTAATATTAAACAAGCAATATTTACAGGTGTTCTTTTTTCTGCGATTTTTCCATTCAATATTTCATTTCCTCTTTGTATTCTCCAACTTTCTTTTTCTTTTAATTCTAATATTTTATCTTCTATTGATTTATTTATTTTTCTTGCACTCTTAATATTGTTTTTACTTGAATTTACTATTTTAGTAATAATTTCATCTTCCACAAAATTCTTTACTGAATTTACAACTTGTGAATAAACTATGCTATATACTTCAAATAAATTAGTTATATTAGCAATAAATTGCTCAAATTCTTTATTCAAATTTTCAAATTTCCACAAATATAAAACCGGTAAAAAATTATACATCCAAGAATATCTTGTATAAGCTTTTAACATTTTATAATTAAAATATGCTTCTGCACTTATATCTTTTAGATTTAATATTCTATCTGCAATCAATTTATATATATCAAATATTTCTATTAACTCTTTATAATTTATACAATCTTTGTTAAATTTATTAAATTTAACATCTGCCACTTTATTTAATATAGCTTTAAATAAAAAATCATAGAACCTAGAATTTGACATTCTAAATAACTCTCTTTTATAATTGTTTTCTTTATTTTCATTTATCATTTTAGAAATTAATATATATTTATATACTCTAAGAATATCATCCATACTAAACTCTTCTGTTATAAAATTTATTTGTGAAAATTCTGTTTTATTTCCATCTTCATCTATTATTTCATTTTCTTTTTTTGCTATTTTCACATCTTCATTTTCAATATTATCATATAGTTCATTTATAAAATTAAATATTTTTTCATCATTATTATAATATTCATACATTCTTATTTTAAAAATATCCTTTGTTTCTAAAGGTTTTCCTGTTGTATTTATTGAATTAAATATTTCAATAGCCTCATTTAATTTCATTTCGTCACTTTTGCCACCTAATAAAATTTCCACAACATAAACATTGCCCAATAAATAATTTGCAAAATCATCAAAATCTTTAATATTTTCTCTTTCTAAAGCTTTTTTTATATAATAATAATTTAATCTATATATGTTTTCATTTCTAAATTCTTGTTCTTTTTTATTTTTTGCTTGCTTTCTTTTGCTTATTTCCAATTCTCTAATTTCTTCTGGCATATATTCTGGTCTTTCTAAAAAATCTTGAAACTTATCTTGTTCATTTTTAATTTCTTTTCGCTCGATACTTTTAATTTTTAATAACTCATTTATTAGCTTTTTACTAAATTTTTTTCTTTGTATTTGATACAATAAAATTAATAAAGTCGTTATTCTCTGTTGACCATCTACTATTTGTAAATTTTTATTATTTTCTTTTAAAAATTCCATATTACCTAAAAACATATAGTTTTTGTTCTCATCTCTATATTTTTTCACCAATGATTCTATTAATGTATCTATATTTTCTTTTGTCCATGCATAATTTCTTTGATAAATTGGTATTACATATGTCTTTTTTTCTTCAAAAAGTTCACCAATCGAAACTAAACTTGGATCTATATAACTTTTTAAATTTTTCATTTTCTTTTTTCCCTTCTTATTATTACATTTTTTAGTTATAAATTACCATTTTTAATATCACTAACAAACTTTTCTTTTATTTCTGGTGGCAATAATATTAGATTTTCTACATCTTCTTTCTTTATAATTTCAGGTATATAATCACCACTATCTGCATATTTAGGATCATGGCTAAACTCTGGTCCGTCACCTGTTCCAAATATTCCATCTAGATATTCACAAAGAAAGAAATATTCTTTTTGATTAAATTTTTTAGATTCCATTTCATATAATTTCTTTATTACTTTAACAGTAATTCCAAATTCTTCTTTAATTTCTCTAATTACGCCTTCTTCTAAAGTCTCACCTTTTTCTAATCCCCCTCCTGGGAATGTATAATAATCTTGAATATCCTTTCTTTTTCTAACATTTTTTCTATGCATAAAAGCAAAACCACCATCTAATTTTATAATTCCTGCAACTCTTATCCTTTCCATATCTTGCCTCCTATTTTTTATTTATTCTATCACTTTTTTATTTTTTTTTATATATATTGTAGTAATTTTTTTTATTAGTGGTATAATTTTATAGTATAAAATAAAAAGCAAGGAGGATGGTATTTTGTCAAATGCTAAAGAAGAAGTTAATATAAGTAAAATGTATGGTGAAGAATGTACTTTGCCGAAAGATGAATTTATTAAAAAATACAGAGTAAATGAAAAACGGTCTTTCTTCCCAAAAAGCCGAAGAATTAATAAAAAATTTAGGTTTAAATGAAATTAAACAAGCCAAACCCAAAAGATGGTATAATTACTTTTTAGAAAGTTTATTATCACCCTTTAATTGTATATTACTTGGTATTGTTTGTATATTAATTTATACAGATATATATTTACCAGAAACGCCAAGTTATGCAAATATTACTGTAATTGCAATTTTAGTCGCCGCCAGTACATTGCTTGATTTTTTTGAAGAATATCGATCTAATAAAGCTGCCCAAAAGCTAAAGCAAATGGTTGCAACAACAGCAACGGTTATTCGTGATAAAAAAGAAGTACAAATTCCAATTAATCAAGTAACATTAGGTGATATTGTAGTTCTTTCTGCTGGTAGTATGATTCCAGCTGACTTAAGAGTAATTGAAGCAAATGATTTATATGTAGGTCAATCATCTTTAACAGGAGAATCTGATAGTGTTAAAAAAGTTGTTAATTCAGAAATCTCTATGGATAAAATAGATAATATTTCAGACTTAGACACTATCTGTTTTATGGGAACAAATGTTATATCTGGAAGTGCAAAAGGAGTTGTTATTAAAACTGCTGATTCCACATATTTTGGAAAAGTTGCTCATACTTTAACTACGGGAAAACCTAAAACAGCATTCCAAAAAGGTATTGAAAATATCAGTAAACTATTAATTCACTTCATGCTATTTATGATTCCTTTAGTATTTCTTTTAAATGCTTGGAAACATAGTGTTGTAACAGCATTTACATTTGCTGTTGCTATTGCAATTACAATTACACCTTTGCTTCTACCTGTTATTTTATCTTCAAGTCTTTCTAAAGGTGCTGTTAGAATGTCTAAGAAGAAAACTATTGTTAAAAAGTTAGACTCTATTCAGAACTTTGGAGCTATGAATATTCTTTGTACTGATAAAACTGGTACTCTAACGGAAGATAAAATCGTTTTAGAAAAGTACTTGGATATTAATGGCGATGAAGATATTAGAATTTTAAAACATGCTTTTTTAAACGCATATTTTCAAACAGGTTTAAAAGGAAATATAGATGAGGCAGTAATAAAAAGAGCACTTGAAAATAATTTAGAAGATTTAAAAACAAAATATAAAAAGGTTGATGAAGTTCCTTTTGATTTTTCACGTAGACGTTTATCAGTAATTGTAACTGATGGAACAAAAAAACAAATGATTACAAAAGGTGCTGTTGAAGAAATTTTAGGTATTTGTACTATGGTAGACTACAAAGGTCAAGTTTCTCCAATTACAAAAGATATAAAAGAAAATATTAAAAAGCTTGCTAAAAGTTTAAATGAAGAAGGTTTAAGAGTTATTGCAATATGTCAAAAAAATGATATTGAAGATAATCACGATTTTGACGTTTCTGACGAAAAGAATATGATACTTCTAGGATTTATAGGTTTCTTAGACCCTCCAAAAGAATCAGCAAAAGAATCTATACAAAAACTTAATAAAGCAGGTATACGTGTTATCGTGTTAACTGGTGATAATGCTGATGTTACAAGATGTGTATGTAATAAAGTTGGAATAAATTCAAAAAATATTATTCTTGGAAGCAAATTAGATAAATTATCAGATATGGCTGTTTTAAGATTACTTAAAAGGACAAATATTTTTGCAAAGCTTTCTCCTATTCAGAAGGCAAGAATTGTAAGACTTTTAAAAGAAGCTGGTAATGTTGTAGGTTATATGGGTGATGGTATTAACGATAGCCCTTCACTTACAAATTCAGATGTTGGTATATCTGTTGATACTGCTGTCGATATTGCAAAAGAATCTGCTGATATAATACTTCTTGAAAAAGACTTAAATGTTTTATTAGATGGTGTAAATGAAGGTAGACGTACTTTTGTAAATCTAATGAAATATATAAAATTAGCAACAAGTTTCAACTTTGGGGAAGTTGTTTCTGTAAT
>CALXCH010000027.1 GCA_944386735.1 uncultured Clostridia bacterium | reverse complement strand
TAGGTAGAATTATAATGTTTAAGGAATGCTTAAAAAATAATATTATTCCATTTATTATATTAGATAAAGATAAATTATTTTACTATAGAGGCTTAAAAGAATATAAGACTGAAAAAGGATATTTAATAGATACTTGTTTAAATGCACAAGATCAATATATAAGATTAATGGAATATTTCTTAAAATAAATGTTTGAAAAAGTTTATAAAATATAAGTAATATATAAAATATTTATTATTTATTCTATGTATTTGAAAAGAATACGTTTAATTAAATTATTTTACAAAATTGAAAAAAGTACATAAAAATCCAAAGTTTTTTCAAAATTTTGAAAAAACTTTGGGTTAATTTTATATATTATGAAAGTCATACGAATTCATAGAAAAAATAATATTTACATAAGCAAAAATAGGAAGCATAATAAAATCACCAAAGCAAGAGGAAAATTCTGGGAAAAATATAAAGTATTAATACAAAAAGATAAATGGTTTTCAGGAAAATTTAATCCACAAACATTAGAAATAAACTCATATGCTGAACAAGGATGTACAGTTGCCGGATGTGCTACAGCAGCTTTTCCATCTGCATTTGGAGCAGGAAGACAAGAAATGGTTATTATATTAGAAAGGGATGCAAAGCATGGCTTATAAGACAGTATATGATGACGTTATTTTTATTGAAGGAACAGATAATAGAGTAAATGTAAAAGGCAATGTAAAATACAAATATGTTTCTTTTAATTCACAACTAAAAGGCTCGTTAGCAAGTCAAGCAAAATTACAAAAATGTAATTGTGTTGTCGAATTTAAATATGAACAAAAATCTAGTTGGTTTTCATTAGATGATACAAAATGGTATGGTGAAGGTAAGTGTGGAATATTACCTGAAGAAGATTATACTTAAATAATAAATGAAATTAATAACAGATAGAATACATTTTTACTATAGCTTAAGTTTTATAGTAGGAATGTATTTTTTATAATTTTCAGCAAATTAAAATAAATGTATGTGAATTTTTTGATATGTTCAGATTTTTTAAACAGTGTTTGACTATAAAAAAATGATGTGTTATATTATAAATACAATTAAAAAAAGATATAAACAGAAGGAAAAATATTAAATTAGAAATGATGATTATAATAAAGTAAACAAAATTATTCTTAGAAAAACAAAGAATTAAAATGATTATAATACTAAAATAAAGAGAATAAATTATTTATTTTTTTCTCTAAGAATATATATGTGTTATAAATTATATATATATGATTTAAAAAGAGATAATTAGGATATAATTAATATTATAGAAGAAAATTTAGATAACTTAAAATAAAAATATTGAAAAATAAAAGTAGTTATAATAGAATGTGTCAAGGAGGAAAAAATGATTTATACAATAACATTTAATCCTGCATTAGATTATATTACACAAGTTGAAAAATTTAAAATTGGTGAAATAAATAGAACAAAAACGGAAACAATATTACCAGGTGGAAAAGGACTTAATGTTTCCATTGTACTAAAGAATTTAGAAATAGAAAATACAGCATTAGGCTTTATAGCAGGATTTACAGGAGAAGAATTAATAAAAAAATTAGAGGAAAAAGGTGTAAGAACAGATTTTGTTAAAGTAGAAGAAGGATTTACTAGAATTAATGTTAAAATTACTTCTACAAGTAAGGTAGAAGAAACAGCCTTAAATGGAATGGGACCTAAAATTACTCAAAAAGATATTGAAGAATTATTTAATAAGTTAGATAAAGTTACAACAGAAGATATTGTTATTTTATCAGGAAGTGTACCTAAAAATATAAGCAAGGATATCTATAGAGAAATATGTAAAAAACTAAGAAAAAAAGAAATTACATTTGTTGTGGATTCTACACAAAAGTTATTAATGAGTGTATTAGAATATAATCCTTTTTTAATAAAGCCAAATAAAGAAGAATTAGAGGAAACACTAAATTGTAAAATATCATCAAAAGAAGATATAGTAAATGCAGCTAAAGAATTAAGAAAACTCGGAGCACAAAATATCTTAGTATCTTTAGGAAAAGACGGAGCACTATTATTAACTAAAGAAGATAATGTGTTATATTCAAAAGCACCTGAAGGAAAAATTGTAAATACTGTTGGCTCAGGTGATTCAATGGTTGCAGGATTTTTGGCAGGATATTATAAAACAAAAGACTATGAATATGCATTAAAAACAGGAGTTGCAGCAGGAAGTGCAAGTGCTTTTTCAATTGAACTTGCAACTAAAAAGGATGTAGAATTACTATTAAAACAATTAATTTAATTTATTTTGTATAAAAAATTTAAGCATAATTTAAGCTAAATTTTATAATAAAAATATTACAAAAGAAAGGGGTAAAAGAATGAAGATTACAGATTTACTTAGTGAAAGATCCATCATGCTACAAGGAAAACCAAATAGTAAAAAAGAAGCAATTGACCAATTAGTAGACTTAATGATGGAAAATGGGAACATTAAGGACAAAGAAGAGTACAAAAAAGTAGTACTAAAAAGAGAAGAAGAAGGAACAACAGGAATTGGAGAAGGAATTGCAATTCCTCATGGTAAAACAGATGCAGTAATAAAACCTGGATTAGCTGCAATGGTAGTTCCAGATGGAGTAGATTTTGCTTCATTAGATGGAAGTCCAGCAAAATTATTATTTTTAATTGCAGCTCCAAATACAGAAGATAATGTACATTTAGAGGTTTTAAGTAGGTTATCTACGCTATTAATGGATACAAATTTTAGACAAGCATTATACGATGCAAAAACACCAAAAGAATTCTTAAAATGCATAGACCAAGCTGAAACTGAAAAATTAGGAGAAGAAAAAAATGAAGATGAGCACTATGAAATTTTAGCAATCACTAGTTGTCCAACGGGAATTGCCCATACTTATATGGCAGCAGAGGCTTTAGAACAAATGGGAGAACAATTAGGACATAAAGTAAAAGTAGAGACTCATGGTTCATCAGGTGTGAAGAATAAATTTACAAAAGAAGATATCAAAAATGCAAAAGGAATAATTATTGCAGCAGATACGAAAGTTGATTTGTCAAGATTTGATGGAAAGAAATTAGTAAAAACAAAAGTGGCAGATGGAATTAATAAACCAAAAGAACTTATTGAATATGTATTGTCACCAGATGCAAAAGTATATCATTCAAGCACAAAAAATGCGAATGAGGATAATGATGAAGAAAAAGAAAAAATAGGAACAAAAATATATAAACATTTAATGAATGGTGTAACACACATGTTACCATTTGTTGTAGGTGGAGGAATACTAATTGCAATATCATTCTTATTAGATGATTATTCAATAAATCCTTCAGGTTTCGGAACAAATACACCTATTGCAGCTTTCTTTAGTACGGTAGGACATGCTGCATTTGATGTTATGCTATATATACTTGCAGGTTATATTGCAATGAGTATTGCAGATAGACCAGGTTTAGTGGTCGGATTTGCAGGTGGAATTTTAGCAGTACAAGGAACGACATTTAGTTCACTTACAAACAGTGATATCACATTAGTAAGTTCTGGATTTTTAGGAGCTTTAATTGCAGGATTTGTAGGTGGATATATTGTTCTAGGATTAAAGAAACTATGTAGTTACTTACCAGATAGTATAGAAGGTATAAAAACAATTCTTTTATATCCTGTATTTGGAATATTAATTATGGGAGCATTTATGTTATTAATAAATCCTTATGTAGGAGCAATTAATACAGCAATAAATAATTATTTATCTTCAATGGGTAGTGCAAATAAAGTAATATTAGGATTAATATTAGGCGGAATGATGGCTGTGGATTTAGGAGGACCTATTAATAAAGCAGCATATACATTTGGAACAGGAATGTTAGCATCAGGACAATATGATATTATGGCAGCTGTTATGGCAGGAGGAATGGTACCTCCACTTGCAATTGCATTTTTAGCAACAGCATTCCCAAAGAAAATTCCTAAGAAGGATAAACAAGCAGCATATGTAAATTATATTATGGGATTATCATTCATATCAGAAGGAGCAATTCCATTTGCATCAGCAGATCCACTAAGAACAATTCCTGCGTTTGTTATTGGATCAGCAGTTTCAGGAGCACTTTCAATGTTGTTTAATTGTACACTTATGGCACCTCATGGAGGAATATTTGTAATAGCAACTATTGGACATCCTGTTAAGTATTTATTAGCTATTGTAATAGGAGCTATGGTTTCTGCAGCTATTATGGCAATGCTAAAGAAGAATTTGCCAGAGTATGAAAATAAAAAGCAAGTAAAGAAAGGAGCATAAATATTATGGTAAAAGATAAAATTACATTAACAAATGAAACTGGATTACATGCAAGACCAGCAAGTGAACTTGCAAAACTAGCAGCAACATTTAAAAGTACAATAAAATTATATGTCAATGGAAAAACTATTGATGCAAAATCAATATTAGCTATTATGTCTGCTGGAATAAAATATAATACAGAAATTGAAATTGAATGTGATGGAGAAGATGAAGAAAAAGCTCTATCAGAAATCAAAAAAGGTTTTGAAAATAATTTTGGTGAATAAAAAATAGGTTTATAGGTTTATCCATAAAACCTAAATACATATTAAAGGGAAGGATATACATGCTAAAGGGAAATGGCGTATCAACTGGTGTAGGATTTGGAAGTGTAGTAATACTAAGGAAAATAGAAAGAAAAATAGAAAAGAAAACAATACAAGACGAACAAAAAGAACAAGAGTTAGAAAGAGTCCATGAAGCATTACAAGAAGTAATTAATGACACAGAAAATCAGATGAAAAATATTACTGGTACAGAAGCAGATATTATGCAAGCATATCTTATGATTATGCAAGATCCATCATTAATTGCAGAAACAGAAAACGCTATTAAGAACTCAAATTATAATGCAGAATATGCTGTAGAAGTTGGATTTAACAGTGTAGCACAAATTTTTGAGAATATGGATGACAAATATATGGCATCAAGATCTAGAGATATTTTAGATATAAAAAATAGAGTATTGGGAAAATTATTTAAAGAAGAAACAATAGATTTAACAAAATTAAATCCAAATACAATTATTGTTGCAGAAGAATTAACAACATCTGAAACAGCAAAATTAGATTTTAATAATATATCTGGAATTGTAACAGAATTAGGAGGAGAAAATTCACATACATCTATTATGGCAAGAACACATGCAATACCAGCAATTACAAAAGTAAAAGATGCTACAAAAGTATTAAAAAATGGAGATAGTATTGCTATAAATGGTACATCAGGAGAAATTTATATTAATCCAACAGAAGAAGAAAAACAAAGATTATTAGACTTAGAAAAACAATTAGAGGAAGAAAAAGCAGAATTAGAAAAATATAAAAATCAAGAAAGTGTTACAAAGGATGGAACAAAAGTTAAATTATATGCTAATATTGGACTTCCATCAGATGCAAAAGTTGCACTAAATAATACAGCAGAAGGTGTTGGATTATTAAGAAGCGAATTTCTATATATGGATAGTGATACTATGCCATCAGAAGAAAGTCAATTTACAGCATATAAAGAAGTAGCACAAATTATGGAAGGTAAAGAAGCTATTATTAGAACTTTAGATATTGGAGGAGATAAAGATTTAAAATATCTAGAACTAGAAAAAGAGGCAAATCCATTTTTAGGATATAGAGCTATTCGATTATGCTTAGATAGACCAGATATTTTCAAAACTCAATTAAGAGCAATATTAAGAGCAAGCGCTTTGGGAAAATTAGCTATTATGTTCCCAATGATATCTTCTATAGATGAATTAAGAGAGGCTAAAGGAGTTCTAGAGGAATGTAAAAAGGAATTGGATAATGAAAATATTGAATATGACAAAAATATTCAAGTAGGTATTATGATAGAAATTCCATCAGCAGCATTAATTGCAGATAAACTAGCTAAAGAATGTGATTTCTTTAGCATAGGAACAAATGACTTAATTCAATATACAGTAGCAGTAGAAAGAGGAAATGAAAAGATTTCTAAATTATATACAAAATATCACCCAGCGGTAATACAATTAATCAAAAAAGCAATAGATGGAGCACATTCAGCAAATATTATTTGTGGTATGTGTGGTGAAGCAGCAGGAGATCCAACTTTTATTCCACTTCTAGTTGGACTTGGACTAGATGAATTTTCAATGAATTCAAATAGTATATTAAGAGCTAGAAAAACAATTAACAATTTAAATGCAGAAGAGTGCAAAAAACTTAGTGAAGAAATTATAAACATGTCTTCTGCAAAAGAAGTGGAAAAAAGATTAAAAGAATTTATGAATCAAGAATAGCAAGGATGCCTTGCTATTCTTTTTTGTATGCAAATTAAAATAATAGATTTAGTTAATATAGGTAAAGAAATTGCTATAAATTAAAAAATTAGATATAACTCCCAAAAAAGTAGACGTATTTTGTAAAAAAATAGCAAATTATAGTCAATAGTTTAAGCTAAATAATTGAAAAAATAGTATCTTGATGATATAATTTTGTTAATGTGTAGAAAACATGTAAAATTGTTTTATTCGCGAAAAAAACAAACACTTTTATGAGAATGAAAGTAGAGGGGGATTTTAATGGAAGAAAAGAAAAAAAGTAAAATTATTTCACAAGAGGACATTTTTAAAATGTTAAATGCTTGTTATGAAAAATCTTTGAATGGAATAAATAAAGTAAGTCCACCAATAGAAGATTTTGCAAATGATTATTTGAAAAAGGAGAAAGATAAAGAAAAGGCAGTTAAGGCAATGCTTAAAAATCAAATCTTAAAGTGTACAACATCAGGATTTATAACTGGATTTGGAGGATTTATAACTATGCCAGTAACAATTCCAGCAAATGTAGGAAGTGTTTTATATGTTCAAATGAGAATGATTGCTTGTACAGCATATTTAGCAGGGTATGATTTGAAATCAGATCAGGTTCAAACGTTTGTATATGCTTGCCTTGCTGGAGTATCGGTGAATGAAGTAATTAAACAAGCGGGAGTAAAATTGGGTGTTAAACTTGCTACTAAAACTATAGAAAAAATACCTGGAAAAGTTTTAACAAAAATAAATCAGAAAATAGGATTCAGATTTATAACAAAATTTGGAGAAAAAGGTATAGTAAATTTAGGTAAAGCTGTACCAGGTGTGGGAGCAGTAGTAAGTGGAGGATTAGATTATGCTGAAACAAAACTAATAGCTGATAGAGCATATAAAATGTTTTTTGAAGGTGATTTATCAGTCGGAGAGGACGATGATACAATCGAAGAAAAAACAATCGCTGAACCAAAATAATTAATAAGGGAAGTTAAAATAGAAAAAGCAGGAGATGGATATGGAAGAGAATGAAATAGCAAAAAAAGAAAATAAAAAAAGAAAAAAATTTCCAAAGATAAAAATCCATAAAATAATTAAATATATTATTATTGCAGTAATTTTAGTATTAGTATTCTCTTCAGGAGCAATATTTAACTCAGTACTTAATGGGCAGACAAAGACTACGAAACTTGGATTTGAAGATGTTGGAGAACTAGTAACTCAAACAGCTTATATGACAATAGTAAGAGATACAGAAGAACATAGAGAGTTTTTCGACTTATTTGAAATACCATTTACCCAAAGTAGACAGATATTTAGTTATGATATACAAGTGGATGCATCTGTAAACTTTTCTGAGATTACAAATACAATAAACGATGATAAGAAGGAAATAAAAATAGAAATGCCACATGCAAAGATTTATAAAGCAACTATAGATAATGACTCATTAAAAGTATATTTAGACCAAGAAAGCTTATTTTCACGAATAGATTTAAGTGAGCATAATGAAGCAATATCAGAGATGAAAGAACAAGGCATCAAAGATGCAGAAGAAAACGGTATTATAGAATTAGCAGAGAGAAATGCTGAGAATTTAATTACTAATTTTATGAAGAATAATGGAAAGAATAAAGATTATAATATAGTGTTTGAATATAAAGGAGAATAGAATATGGATATTTTAAAGAAAATAATTAAAGTTGTAGTTGGTATATTAATAGTTTTAGCAGTTCTAATAATACTTATGTATATAGTGTTAGCTCTTACTAGATAATAAATTAATAATAAAGAGGGATTATCATTTCTAAAGTGATAATCTCTTTTTTTATAATAAAACAAGCAATTAGATTCTATTGTAAAAACTAAGTGGTCAAATTAGATAATTATTCTTGACATTGTGAGGTTTTAGTCATATACTAAGCGTGTGGAAAATTATATATAAATTTTGAAAAAGGAGGCTAAATGAATATGAGTAACATGATAGAAATTAGATGGCATGGTAGAGGTGGCCAAGGTGCTAAAACAGCTTCTTTACTTTTAGCAGATGCTGCATTCAATACGGGAAAATATATTCAAGGATTTCCTGAATATGGACCAGAAAGAATGGGAGCGCCAATTACTGCATACAACAGAATAAGTGATGAACCTATTACAATTCATAGTAATATCTATTATCCAGATTATGTTGTAGTAGTAGATGACACTTTGCTAGAGTCAGTTGATGTAACATCAGGATTAAAAGAAGATGGAGCAATATTAATAAACACAACAAAACCAGCAGAAGTACTTAGAAAGGAATTAAAAGGATATAGAGGAGACATTTATACATTAGATGCAAGAAAAATATCTCTTGAAGCTTTAGGAAGATATTTCCCTAATACTCCAATGCTAGCTGGAATTGTTAAAATAAGTGGAATAATGACAGATGAAGAATTAGTAAAAGATATGGAAGGATCATTTAAACATAAATTTGCTAAAAAGCCAGAAGTAATAGATGGAAACATGAAAGCTTTAGAAATGGCTCTAAAGGAGGTTAAAAAGATATGACAAATATAGATTCTAATACACCTATGGAGAAAATGACTCCAGGTGGAGATATTTATGAAGCTGGTAATGCTAGAGAATTTAAAACAGGTGACTGGAGAAGTGTAAGACCAGTATTCTTAAGTGATAAATGTAAACAATGTGGACTTTGTTTTCCGGTTTGCCCAGATGATGCAATACCAGTAAATAAAGAAATGAAAAGAGAAGACTTTAATTATGACTATTGCAAAGGATGTGGAGTATGTGCAAAAACATGTCCATTTGGAGCAATAGAAATGAAAGAAGAAGAATAAAAATAGAAAGGAAGAGAAATATGAGTATAAGAGAAAGATTAAGTGGTAACGAAGCAGCTGCAACAGCTATGAGACAAATTAATCCAGATGTAGTAGCAGCATTCCCTATAACACCATCAACAGAAATACCTCAATACTTTTCAACATTTGTAGCAAATGGTGCAGTTGATACAGAATTTGTTGCAGTTGAAAGTGAACATAGTGCTATGTCAGCTTGTATTGGTGCAGAAGCAGCAGGAGCAAGAGCAATGACAGCAACATCTGCAAATGGTTTATCTTTTATGTGGGAAATGATTTATATTGCTGCTAGTTTAAGATTACCAATTGTTTTATCATTAGTAAATAGAGCTGTATCAGGACCATTAAACATACATAATGACCATTCAGATGCAATGGGAGTAAGAGATGCAGGATGGATAATGTTATTTTCTGAAAATAATCAAGAGGCATATGATAATTTATTAATGGCACATAGAATTGCAGAAAATGAAAAAGTAATGTTACCATTAATGGTATGTCAAGATGGATTTATTACATCACATTCTGTTGAAAATATATTATTAGAAGAAGATGAAAAAGTAAAAGAATTTGTAGGAGAATATCATCCAAAACATTATTTATTAAATCAAGATGAACCAATCGCAGTAGGACCATTAGATGTTCAAAGTTATTTATTTGAACATAAAGCACAACAAGCAGAAGCTATGAAAAATGCTAAACAAGTAATCTTAGATGTAGCAAAAGATTTTGAAAAAATGACAGGAAGAAAATATGGATTATTTGAAGAATATAAATTAGATGATGCAGAGGTTGCAATTGTTTGTATGAACTCAACTGCAGGAACAACAAAAGCAGTTGTAGATGAATTAAGAGAACAAGGCAAAAAGGTTGGTCTATTAAAATTACGTGTATTTAGACCATTCCCAGTAGATGAAGTAGCTGAAGCTCTAGCACATTTAAAAGCAATAGCAGTTTTAGATAAAGCAGATTCATTAAATGCTGCAGGTGGAGCATTATTTGAAGATGTAACATCAGCTATGTATGTAAATAAAAAACAAGTACCAGCTATAAACTATGTTTATGGTATTGGTGGTAGAGATACTAGAGCAGATGAAATTGAAAAAGTATATAATGACTTATTTGAAATTGTAAAAACAGGAGACGTTAAGAATCCTTATAGATATTTAGGATTAAGAAAGGAGGCTGAAGACTAATGCCTTATAATGTAAAAGAAGTAGTTGCAAATAAACCTTCAAGATTTACATCTGGACATAGAATGTGTGCTGGTTGTGGAGCTCCACCAGCAGCTAGAATGATAATGAGAGCTTTAAAACCAGAAGACCACGTAGTAGTTGCAGTAGCAACTGGATGTATGGAAGTTTCAACATTCATGTATCCATATACTTCATGGACAGATTCATTTATTCATACAGCTTTTGAATGTACAGCAGCAACACTTTCAGGAGCAGAAGCAGCATATAAATCTATGAAGAGACAAGGAAAAATAGATAATACAACAAAATTTATTGCATTTGGTGGAGATGGAGGAACTTATGATATAGGTATCCAAAGTTTATCAGGAGCAATGGAACGTGGACATGATATGGTTTATGTATGTTATGATAATGGTGCATACATGAATACTGGTATCCAACGTTCATCTGCAACACCACATTTTGCTGATACAACAACATCACCAGCAGGAACAGTTATTCCTGGAAAAATGCAACAAAGAAAAGATTTAACAACAATAATGGCAGGACATCATTTACCATATGTTGCTCAAACTGTTGGTTATATGAATTTTAAAGATTTATATGAGAAAGCAGAAAAAGCAATATATACAGAAGGACCATGTTTCTTAAATGTTTTAGCACCATGCCCAAGAGGATGGGGATATCCAACAGATATGTTAATGCAAATAAATAAATTAGCTGTAGAAACATGTTATTGGCCATTATATGAAGTAGTAGATGGTAAATATAAGATTAATTATAAACCAGCTAAAAAATTGCCAGTAGAAGAATTCTTAAAACCACAAAAGAGATTTAAACATATGTTTAAACCAGGAAATGAGTGGATGATTGAAGAATTCCAAAAAGAAGTAGATAGAAGATGGCAAGAATTATTAGACTTAGAAGAAATGACAAGTAAAGAACATTTTGAATAGAAATCAATAGGAGGTGAAATAAATGGCATATAAAATAACAGATAAATGTATTTCTTGTGGAGCTTGTGCTTCTGAATGTCCAGTAGGATGCATATCACAAGGAGATGATAAATTTGTAATTGATCAATCTGCTTGTATCTCTTGTGGTACATGCGCTGGTGTTTGCCCAGTAGGAGCACCTGAAGAAGAATAAAAAAATGTAATAGGAAATTCTCATAAATGTGTTTATGAGAATTTCTTTTTTTTGTGTAAAAATAAATATAAAATACATATCTTGTCAAAAATTATATTATTTCGACAAATTTCGACAAAAATAGCAACAAAGATATGATACAATACTCAAGGGGAATATAAAATGAGAAAAAATAAGGGGAAAATTGTATTTATTTTATTAACTATTTTAAGTGTGCTTTCAATAGGGATTAATTCATATGCACATTCAGGAAGAACAGATGCAAGTGGAGGACATAAGGATAATCAAAATAAGAGTGGACTAGGGAGTTACCATTATCATTGTGGAGGACATCCAGCACATTTACATCCAAATGGTGTTTGCCCATATTCATCTAGTGCATCATCTTCTTCAAGTAAAAGTAGTACATCGACTAGTTCATCATCATCTTCAAGCAAAAGCAGTACATCATCTAGTTCATCATCATCTTCAAGTAAGAGTACTACATCATCAAGTTCTTCGTCATCTTCTAATAACAAACCATCTACAGTAGAAGTAACAGAAATAAAAATTGATGAAGATGTAGGAAGTATGGAAGAAGGAAAAAGCAAATTCTTAACAGCAACAGTAACACCAGATAATGCAAGTGATAAAAGTGTAACATGGAAATCAAGTGATGAAAGTATAGCAACAGTTAGTTCGACAGGAATGATTAATGCAATAAAACCAGGAAAAGTAACTATAACGGCAACTAGTTCAAATGGAAAAACAAATTCTATAGAAATAGAAGTGAAAGAAAAACAAAGCACAGAGAATAATACTATAAATGTGGTTAAAACAAGTGATAATACTAATAGTAATGCATCAAATAATGAAGAAAGCTCAAATTTGCTAGGAGGAATAGTTGTATTAGGATTGCTAGGTGGAGGTTCTTATTTAGGATATAAAAGGTATAAGGAATATAAAAAGACATAGTGGAGATGATTTTATGAAATTTGGAATAAGAAAGCCAAGTATTAAAAAAAGTATTGCAGCAAGGACTAAAGGAAAAATTAAAAGAAATATAAAGAAAACACTCATACCTGGATATGGAAAAAAAGGAATGGGATGGATTAAAAATCCTAAGAAGGCAGCGTATAATAAAATTTATCATAAAACCAGTTTTAGTATATGGAAGTTGTTTAAATAATAAATAAAGAGTGCTATAAAAAATTTATAACACTCTTTTATTTATTGCTATCTTCATTCTTTTTTGTGTCTTTCTTTTTTTCATCTTCGTCCTCTTCTTCTTTTTCCTTCATAGATTTAGGAACCACAATGTTTTTAGGTTTCTTACTTGCAGGAGTAGGAGTACCAGCATTTAGATGGTCATAAGCTGGAGAAATATTTAGATTTGAACCATCACCTTCAACAACTTCAATTTTTTTATTTTCATCCATAATAATACCTCCGAAAAGTGTTTTTTATATATTATCACAATAAAATTAAAAAGGCAAGATGTTAAAAAAATATTGACATATAGCTAAATTCATGACATAATAGTAAAGAACTTTTAGTAATGATAAGAAGGGATAAATATGCAAATAAATGAGACAAAAGCAAAAATAGAAGCAATACTTTTTGCAGCAGGAAGAGAAGTAAGTAAAAATGAAATAATGTTAGCATTAGAATTATCTAGTGATGAAATAGATGAAATAATTACTGTGATGCAAAATGATTATAAAAAGGAAGATAGAGGTATCGAATTAATAAAAATTGATGACTCTTATCAATTATGTACAAAAAAGGAAATGTATGAATATGTATATCCAGTATTAGATAAAAGAAATAAACCAAATTTATCTACAGCAGCATTAGAAACATTATCAATAATTGCGTATAATCCTAAAATAACAAGAGCGGAGATAGAAGCAATAAGAGGAGTTTCAGCAGATGCATGTGTATATAAATTATTAGAATATGGTCTAATTACTGAAGCTGGAAAAGTAGATTTACCAGGAAAGCCAATGTCATATAAAACAACAGATGAATTTTTAAAGATGTTTGGTTATTCTTCATTAAATGACCTGCCAGAACTTCCAAGATATAAATTAGATGAAAATAAACAAATAGTAATAGATGATTTAATAGAAGAAAATGAAGAACAAGAAGGATCAGCGGAGGCTCCAATGCCCGAAAGGGAAGAGGAGAAGCTAGAACAAATTAATCAAGAAAATAATTAGAAAGAGGGATTATTATGAAATTATCACAAACTGGAATGGGAACAGTAAAGTTAAATAATATAGATGAAATGTATCCAGGACAAAGTATTTTATTACAAACTGGACAAATAGTACAATATGGAGCAGGAATATTTGGATATAATACAGTTCCATTATTATTAAGAAGAAAAATAGAGCAAATAATAGTAGAAACATTAAATAAATATGGTTGTATAGAGGTATTACTTCCAACATTACAACCAGACACAATCTGGAAAAATTCAGGAAGATATGATGCATATGTAAATGATGGAACAATGCTAATTACTGAATCAAATAAAGGAACATTTTGCTTAGCTCCAACAGGAGAAGAAGCAATGTTAGAATTTGCAAGAGAAAAATTAAAATCATATAAAAACTTACCAGTAACATATTATCAAATTGGGGAAAAATACAGAAATGAAATACGTACAAGAGGATATCTATTAAGAGGAAAAGCATTTCCAATGCTTGATGCATATAGTTTTGATGTAGACCCAGAAGGTATGGCAAAATCTTATGAAAATGTTAGAAATGCATTTCTAGAGATATTTGAAAAAATAGGTTTAGATGTTATTCCAATTGTTGCAGATAATGGTGCAATGGGAGGAAAAAAATCAGAAGAATTTATGCTAATCTCAGACCAAGGTGAAGATAAAATATTGTATAATGAAGAAACAGGAATTGGTTTAAATACTGAAATATTAGAAAAAGAAAATTATATGGATTATCTAAAAGAAGAATATGGAATAGAGAGTATAGACGGATTTAAAGAGATTAGAACTATGGAATTAGGTCATATATTCCAATTAGGAACAAGATATTCTGAAATGATGAATGGTAAATATGCAGATAAAGATGGAAAAGAAGCACTATTCTATATGGGATGCTATGGAATAGGAGTAAGTAGAACTTTAGCTGCTTTATATGAGCAATGTCTATTAAAAGATAAAAATGAAAATCCTTGTGGATTCTATCTACCAGAAAAAATAGCTCCATATAAAGTACAAATAGTACCTAAAATGGATGATGAAGAAAAAGTAAAATTAGCAAATGAGATATATGAGATGTTACAAAAAGAAGGCATTGGAGTTATATTAGATGATAGAGAAAATATAAATATTGGTGCTAAAATAAAAGATTGTAAAGTACTTGGAACTCCAAATTTAATTGTAATAGGAGACAGAACAGATGGAGAAAATCTAGAAATAGAAAACACAAAAACAGGTGAAAAAATAGCAGTGAAAAAAGGAAATTTAGCTGAAATCTTAAGAAAAAATTAATTCACTAAAAAGACACATTTAAAATACCTTTTAGAAACAATATATGGTTAGAATAAGCATATACTAAATAAGAAAAGCATACATAAAAACCATAGAAAAGGAGTTGAATGTGTATGAAAATTAAAGAAGAAAGTACTGATTTGATTGACCTGAAGAATTTTCTAGACTATAACAAAAAAGTAGAGGAAAAGGATGTAACATTCCAAAAATTAATGTTTATTTACAAAATGGCAATTAAAGAATTAGAAACAAAAATAGATATTTTTAAACAAGAATTTAAAACATTTTATGATTATGATTTAGTTGACCATGTAAATACTAGAATTAAATCACCAAAAAGTATTATACAAAAAATGAAGAAAAAGGAATGTAAATTAACATATAAAGATATGATTGAAAATATAAATGATATTGCAGGTATACGTGTAGTATGTCCATTGCAAAAAGATATCTATTCAATAAAGAATTTGATACAAAACATACCTGGAATTGAAACTTTAAAAGAAAAAGATTATATAACTCAGCCAAAAGAAAGTGGATATTCTGCATATCATATAATTTTGGGAGTACCTGTAATGTTATCACAGCAACTTATATATGTTAAGGTAGAGGTACAAATAAGAACAATGGCAATGGATTTTTGGTCTAGTCTAGAGCACAAGATGAAGTATAAACCTAAAGAAGAACCAAATAAAAAGAAGGCTAAAGAATGGGTAAATTGTGCAAAAACAATTAATAAACTAGATGAAAAAATGATGCTATTAAATGAATAAATAGAAAATAAACACATGAAATCATGTGTTTATTTTTTGTCTGATAAACCTACTAAATAATCAATAGAAGTTTTATAGAATTTTGCAAGTGTAATTAAGCTATTAATATCAATTGTAATTTCCCCCGTTTCATATCTTGAATAAGTTTGTTGTGTGCAGCCAAGTAATTTGGCTATTTGACTTTGCGTTAAGTCATTATCTTCCCTTAAATCACGTATTCGTAAATGTATAAACTCACCTCTAAAAAATTATAAAATATTCTTTATACGTGTATTGGCTTTTACGCGTTATACGTGTAAAATAAAAATAATGAGAAATAGGAGGATGAATAAATGGAGAAAATACAAAAGAAACAAAAAGGAGTAACACTTATAGCATTAGTATTAACAATTATTGTGCTTTTAATACTTGCGGGTGTGTCAATTGCAATGTTATCTAGCAATAATGGAATATTAAACCAAGCAATAAAAGCAAAAGAAGAAACAGAAATATCTTCGGAAAAAGAAGCAATTCAACTTACAATGATAAATAAAGAAATGACAAATGAAGATAAATATAATATAGGTGAGGAATTAAAAGATAGAACACTTGCTAATGGAGATAATTGGAAAATAGTTTCAGTAAATGATGCTGGAAAAATATATGGAACAGGGTATTATTTTGTAGGAAAAGGAACTAATTTAAATAACTATGGTGAAACAAAACATGAATGGATAATAAATTATGATACAGGAGAAGTTATAGAATTACCAGAAAAAGAATATACAAAACTAATATATGGAGATAACTTAGCAGTAGCAGATAGTATAATTTTAAATGCAGACCCAATAAATATGGGAGATAGTACTTCTTGGGGAGAAGGAGTAACAGTATATGGAATAGAAGATGGAGATGGATATGGCTGGAACGAAACGGAATTTAAATTAGATGGAGTAGATGATTATATAGAGATTTATCCATCAAACAATGTTAATATTGAAAATGGTTTAACATTTGAGTTTTATGGTAGAGGAGAAGGTAATACTCAAATGTTATGCAAGACATTAAAAGGAAATACGGATGAAAAGGTATACCAAAATAAATTTAGGCTTCAATGGTTAGAAAATAATTTTAGATGTTGTATGTCTGGTAGTGATTCTCAATCAGATTGGTCTTTATATGCAAATGGAGGAACTGAGAGACATTGGATAGGAAAGAATAATGTTGGATATTTGTCAGATGAAAATGGTGGATATGTTACTATGACAGTAGATTTTGATTCTAATATAATTACTTTATATTGGAATGGAGAATTTGTTGGTTCAACTACTTGTAGTCATGACTGGTTAACAGGTGGAGATATTAATAATCCAGAAGTTCCATTTACAATTGGACTTCAATGTGGGGGAAATGTTTATACAGAAACTTATTCTAAAATGGATATATATTCTTGTAGATTATATAACAAAGTGTTAACAGCAGATGAGGTAAAAGCAAATTATGATAAAACAGTTGCATATCATAATGTTTTAGTTCAAAGCAAAAATTAAGATGGAGAAAATAATTTCTTCATCTTTTGTGTTTTAAGTGCATATAATTATTGGGGACAAAATGTTAATAACGTTACAAAAATTAACATTTTTTTGTAATAAAGGAAGGATTTATGTAAAATGCGTCGAATAATATAAGTGTGTAAATAAAAAGAAAGAATTTGTAAGAAAGTGAGGTAAAAATGCCAAGATATAGCGAAGAAACATTAGAAGAAGTTAGACAAGCTAATGACATTGTAGATGTAATTTCACAGTATGTGCATTTAAAAAGAAGCGGAAGAAATTTCTTTGGATTATGTCCATTCCATAATGAAAAATCACCTTCTTTTTCTGTCTCACCAGATAAACAAATATTTCATTGCTTCGGATGTGGAGTAGGAGGCAATGTTTTTACTTTTTTAAGCAAAATAGAAGGAATTAATTTTGTAGAGGCAGTACAGCAATTAGCAGAAAGAGCAAATATACAGTTACCAACATTTGAAAATAGTGTAGATAGGCAAAAAGAAGAACTAAAAGCAAAAGTATATAAAGTAAATGAATTTACAGCACAGTTTTATCATGAAAATCTATATAAGCCTACTGCTAAATTAGCTCAAGAATATGTAAAGAAAAGAAAACTAAGTAATGAAACATTAAAATCATTTAGAATAGGTTTTTCAGGAAAATTTGACGAACTATACCAAGCATTAAAAAAAGAAGGATTTGAAGATCCAGAAATATTGGAATCAGGTTTAGTAAATAGAAATGACAATGGAAGATATATAGATAGATATAGAAATAGACTAATGTTTCCAATATGTGATGGAAGAGGAAGAGTAATAGCATTTGGTGGAAGAGTTCTTGATGATTCTAAACCTAAATACATAAATTCACCAGAAAATATAGTATTTAGTAAAGGAAGAAACCTATTTGGACTAAATGTAGCAAAAAAAGGACAAGATACTAAAAAAAGGTTGTTAATAGTAGAAGGTTATATGGATGTAATATCACTTCATCAAAGAGGAATAACTAATGTAGTAGCACCACTTGGAACAGCTTTAACTCAGCAACAAGGTTGGCTTCTTAGAAAGACATCAGAACAAATTATATTAAGCTTTGACTCAGATGAAGCAGGTCTAAAAGCTAAAATTAGAGCAGTTGATATACTACAAAATATGGGATGTGATATAAGAGTTCTTCAAATGGAAGGTGCAAAAGACCCTGATGAGTATATTGTTAAATATGGTAATGCGAGATTTCAAAATGTAGTTGATAAAGCACTTTCAGTAATTGAATTTAAAGTTAAATTATTAAAGAAAGATTTAGACTTAAATAATACAAATGACAAAATAAAATTCTTAAATGAAATTGCAAAATTAATTTCAAAAGTAGATAACAATATAGAAAAAGAAGTTTACATTGAGAAAATAGCTAAAGAATATGAAATATCAAAAGAAGCAATTTATGCTGAAGTAAACAAACTATCTTATGAAAATAAACAGGGTGAAAA
>CALXCH010000026.1 GCA_944386735.1 uncultured Clostridia bacterium | reverse complement strand
TTAAGTGGCTATACAGTAGGGGCGAAGTGGATACGCCTGTAAGAATAAGGGTTGCCTAAAAAGGTGGAAACTTAAATGCCAAACTTCTTAAACGGATGAAAGAATTTTCATCCTCGAAGCCAACTACCTTTAGGTGGTTGGTAGTTCACAATGATTATTACCATAATTTGAAAGGAATGAAATAATTATGGAATACCAAATAGGGGATATAGTAAGAACAAAAAAACAACATCCATGTGGAAGCAAACTTTGGAAAATTACAAGAATAGGAGTAGACTTTAAATTAAAATGTCTAGGATGTGGACATGTTGTGACATTAGAAAGAGAAAAAGCAAAAAAAATAATAACAAAAATAGAGAAAAAAGCATAAAATACTGAAAGTAACTGAAATGCAAAAATTGACATATAATACAATATAGTGTTAAGCAGAATACTATATTGGACGTGCTAATAAAAATGGAACCACAAGAAACAATTTATTGCTTTGATAACAAAGAAAGAAAATGCCCTGAAAGTCCTGAAAAGAAAAGTTGTTTAGAAATTATAGCAGTTATACTGCTTACAGCATTTACTTTCACAATCGGATTATTAATAGGTGCTGCTTTAGCTTTAGTTATATTAATATCTTTACCTGCTATAATAGTTTTAGCAATTGTACTTGTGTTGCTATTGTTATTAACCATAATACTAATGCTTTGCAATAGGAAGAAAGATAAAAAAGATTGTTGTTGTTGTAAAGGTTAATTATAAATATATAGAGATAAATGAAAGCTATGTCAATAGTTGAGGTGGAAAATAGCTATATGAAAAACATACAGCTATTTTCTATTTTTTTGCTGTTTTTTGACCCCGTCCCAAAAAACAATAACTGTTTTTGGGGACGGAGCAAAAAAACAGCTATACAATTGTGCCACCATTTACATGTATAATTTGACCTGTTACATATCTTGAATCATCACTTGCAAGATATAGGTAAGCAGGAGCAAGTTCAAATGGTTGACCAGCTCTTTTTAGAGGAGTTTCTGTTCCAAAGATTTCTACTTCTTGTGGATTAAAAGAAGAAGGAATAAGTGGAGTCCAAATAGGGCCTGGTGCCACAGCATTTACTCTAATTTTTTGGTCAGCTAAAGATAGGGCAAGCGATTTTGTAAAAACAGTTATTGCACCTTTTGTTGAAGAATAATCAATAAGATTTTTCTTACCACCAAAAGCTGTGATAGAAGTTGTGTTTATAATACTACTATTTGCCTTAAGATGAGGAAGAACAGCTTTTGTTAAATAGAAAAATGTAAAAATATTAGTTTCAAAAGTATCTTTTAGTTGTTCAGAAGAAATATCTAGAATACTGTTTTGTGGAAATTGTACACCACAATTATTTATTAAAATGTCAATTTTACCAAAAGCTTTTAATGTGCTATCTACTATGTAAGAAGATAAGTTTTCATCACGAAGGTCACCAGGAATTAAAATACATTTTCTTCCACATTCTTCAACTACTTTTTTTGTATAGTTTGCATCTTCATGTTCATTTAAATAACTTATAACAATATTAGCACCTTCTTTAGCAAAAAGAACACTTACGGCCCTTCCAATTCCACTATCACCACCAGAAATAATTACAACTTTATCCCTTAATTTGCCAGAAGGAACATAGTTTGGATCCTCATAAATAGGAATAGGTTTCATTTTATATTCCATGCCCGGTTGAATATTTTGGTGTTGTGCAACAAAAGTAATAGGTGTTCTAACATTTTCATCTTTAAATCCCACATAAGGGACCATTGGGTAATTATCATTCATATAAATCTCTCCTTAAAAAATATTTGTATATTATATGCAAGGACAAAGAAAAATATTACCAAATTAGGAATTTTGGGGTCTGGGGTTTTGTATCAAAAAAGTAAGAAATAAAATAACAAAAATAAACAAAATAGTAAAATAAATAAAATAGCAAAAGTAAATAAAAAAAGAAAAAAAGAACAAAGAGGCTATCTTAAATGATAACATCTTTGTTTTATTAATTTATTGTTTATTTAAAAAATCATCTATAAATTTCCAAACGTCATCTTTATATATTTTTCTTTCAGAAGAAAAAGGAAAGGTTGGAATATCACCAATAGGATTTAATTCTTTTTGCAAAACTTTTACAGTATCATCTACTTTGGTAATAGCAATTTTATCTGCTTTATTTGCTAAAATAATAAATGGTAATCCTGATGAGATAATGTAATTATACATAAGTTTATCATTTGCAGTAGGCGAATGTCTGATGTCTATTAAAAATATAATCAAAACAATTTCATGTCTACTAACTAAATATTCTTCTATAAATTTTCCTACTTGTTCTTGTTCTTTTTTTGACATTTTACTAAAACCATATCCAGGTAAATCAACAAAGTAAAATGAATTATCTATATTATAAAAATTAATTTGTCTAGTTTTTCCTGGTGTACTACTTGTTCTTGCAAGCTTTTTTCTATTAATCATTGTATTTATAAAACTTGATTTACCAACATTAGATTTACCAACTAAGACAATTTCAGGTAAGCCGTTTTTAGGGTATTGCTTTGGACTTACTGCTGATATCTCAAATTTTGGATCTTTTACTATCATAATTTTCTCCTTTATATATCTTCTCTCACAATTAAATCATCATTTGCAGGTCCTGTTCCTAAGTATTTAACAGGAATTCCTGATGCTTTTTCTACAATTTCAACAAATTTCTTTGCTAAATCTGGAAGTTCAGAATAATTTTTACAACTTGAATCAATTTCCCAACCACCTTGTAATGTTTCGTAAATAGGTTCTGGTATTTCTCCACTTAAATTAATATCATCAGGGTAGTAATTTATAACTTTACCTTTATATTTATAAGATGTGCATACTTTAATATATCCTAACTTTAGACCTATTTGACCAAGAGTATCTAGATGATTTAAACAAAGATAATCTATACCAGATGTGTATTTTGCTGAGTGTAGAATAGGGCAGTCCATCCAACCACATCTTCTTGGTCTTTTAGTAGTTGTTCCATATTCATGGCCTAAGTCACGTACTATATCTCCTTCTAAAGGCACAGCATCTTTTATAACATTTCCATTTTCATCTATTGAAGCAGGAAGTTCAGTTGGAAAAGGTCCATTTCCAACACGACTGTTATAAGCTTTATCAACTCCAATTACAACGTTTAAAGCTTGCGGAGGAAGTGCTGCTCCACAAAGTGTTCCAGATACTACTGGGTTTGAGCTAGTAACCATTGGATAATCACCATGGTCTAAATCTAAACGAAAGGCTTGAGCACCTTCAACAACAATTTTTTCATTATTATCTATTGCGTCTAAAATAATAGGACTTATATCTGTAATATATTTTTCTAATTTTTTACCTAATAAATGATACTCTTTTGCTAAAGACTTAGCGTCTGCTATAGCATATTCCATATTGTTTGCTTTAAATAATTGGTTATGTGGCTTTATTGCTTCTTCGATTTTTTCTTTTAATTTGTCAGTAGGTAGAAGAAGGTCATACATACGTATTCCAGTACGATTATTTTTATCTGCATAAGATGGACCAATTCCTCTTTTAGTAGTTCCTACTGGATGTTTTTTCATATTTTCATACAAGATATCTAATTCTTTATGATAAGGAAAAATTACATGTGCACGACCACTAATTTTTAACCTTTCATCAATATTGGGAATGCCAGTATTTTTTAAAAGTTCAATTTCTGATAAAAGAACTTCTAAATCAAGAACTACTCCTGGTCCTATAATACAAATAGCATTAGGATTAGAAATTCCTCCAGGTACTAAGTGAAGAGGAAGTGAAGTTCCTTTGTAAATTATAGTATGTCCTGCATTATTTCCTCCAGTTGCTCTAATAACTAATTTTGCATTTTCTGCTTCTCGTGAGGCAATTTTTCCTTTTCCTTCATCGCCCCATTTTGTTCCTACGATAACTGTTATATTTTTGTTCATGGTATTTTCAACCCTTTCTTTAAATAATTTTATATATTTTTTTATTAAATTAATAACTATATTTTTAATCTATATTTTTTATATGTTTTAATTTTTATATCTTTATATCGTTATATTTTAATGTAAAATTATTTATTAGATTTAGGTTCTATTTTTTCAAGTCCACCCATATATGGCCTTAAAACCTCAGGAATAGTTACGCTTCCATCAGGTTTATAATTATTTTCCATAATGGAAATAAGCATTCTAGGTGGAGCAACTACTGTATTATTTAAAGTATGGGCAAAATAAGTTCCGTTTTCACCTTTTATTCTAATACCAAGCCTACGAGCTTGTGCATCTGTTAAATTAGAGCAACTTCCAACTTCAAAATATTTCTTTTGTCTAGGACTCCATGCTTCTACATCACAAGATTTTGCTTTTAAATCTGCTAAATCTCCACTACAACATTCTAAAGTTCTTACAGGTATATTCATGCTTCTAAAGAATTCAACTGTATATGACCACATTTTATCATACCATTTCCAACTGTCTTCTGGCTCACAAACAACAATCATTTCTTGCTTTTCAAATTGGTGAATTCTATAAACACCACGTTCTTCGATACCATGAGCTCCTTTTTCTTTTCTAAAGCAAGGAGAGTATGAAGTCATAGTATATGGCATATCTTCTTTTTTTAGAATTTGGTCTTTAAATTTACCAATCATTGAATGTTCAGAAGTACCTATTAAATATAGATCTTCACCTTCAATTTTATACATCATAGCATCCATTTCTTCAAAACTCATAACACCAGTTACAACATCAGATCTTATCATAAAAGGTGGGATACAATAAGTAAATCCTTTATTAATCATAAAATCTCTTGCATATGTTAAAACTGCTGAATGTAGTCTTGCAACATCACCCATTAGGTAATAGAAACCTTGTCCTGCAACTCTTCTTGCACTATCTAAATCCAATCCTCCTAATTTTTCCATTATTTCACCATGATATGGAATTTCATAATCAGGAACTACAGGTTCACCAAATTTTTCAATCTCAACATTTTCACTATCATCTTTACCAATAGGAACTGACTCATGCATTATGTTTGGTATTTTCATCATTCTTAGTTTTATTTCTTCAGAATATTTGTGTTCTAACTTTTCATTTTCTTCTAATTTAGTATTAATTTCATTAACTTGAGCTTTTACTTTTTCAGCTTCTTCTTTTTTACCTTCTCTCATAAAAGTTCCTATTTGGTTACTTAAAGATTTTCTTTCAGATCTTAAGTTATCTCCATTTAATTTAGCTTCTCTATTTTTAACATCTAAATCTAAAACTTCATCAACTAAAACAAGTTTCTCATCTTGAAATTTCTTTTTAATATTTTCCTTAACTAAGTCAGGATTTTCACGTAATAATTTAATATCTATCATAATTAACCTCCTATGTCGCATTGGGGACGTTTCCTTTTGGGACATTTTGTCCAATAGGGGAGACATCTTACCAATTTATTTTAAATAATTTTTTTCAATATCTTCTACTAATTCAAATCTTACCTTTTGACCTGTTATATTATCTGGCCTTTTAGTAATTTCTTCTAAAAACATTTTCTCAGGTCTAACCCAAATTAAGCGACCATCTTTTCTTTCATATAATGGTTTATATACAACCATTCTTTCTTTAGTTTCCGAATCATATGCAATGTTTTCTACAAAATAGTAATTGCCTTTAAAATGTCTGTAAACTCTTCCAATTTTAACTTCTTCCATAAAAACGTCTCCTTTTCTAAAATACGTTCTCATTATATATTATTTTCTCACAAATGGCAATAAAATGGGGAAAATTTCTGACAAAACTTTACATAAATTTGATTTTAAAATAATAATTTGTTATAATGTAGATGCTTTAGGGTAATACCTATGCTTATTTCCCCGTTTTCACTAATTAGTGAGAGGGTTTCCTCTAACTTTTTAGTTTTACATAAATGATTTTTAACAACAATGAAAGTGAGGAAAAAGAAAATTATGACAAAAAAAGGAAACGTCGGATAGGATATGCTATTAGCATTTTTTTGATTGTTGGAAGTATAGTTTTTATGTTTCAAATACCGTTACATAGGTATAAGGAAACACAGAAAACTGGAGAGTATGAAATTGTATCAATACAAGAGAGTAGTCAGGTGCATGGAGAAGTGAAAGTAAGTAGGTATATAGGAAAAGGACGTATTGATACAGAAGAGTATTATATCTTCTACTATAGGGACGGCGATTGCTATAAGAGAGGAAAGATTAGCATAGAAGATGCTGTTGTTCATGAGAAAGATTATGGAAAGCCTGAAATCATTGAATATACAAGATATACTTATACAAAAATGGGAAATGCTATTTTGGATTTTCTTGCTATGGATGGTAGTAGGCCAGAAAAGAGATATGAGATTTTTGTACCAAGAGAGACAATTGCCCAAAACTTACAATAGTTGTACAATGAATTCTAATTTTAGAGTTTAGAATTTGTAGCTGTACTATAAAGAATAAAGAGGTAAGCAAAAATACAAAACAGAGAGCATTTTTAGCTCTCTGTTTTGTGTGTGAACTAAATAATGTTTTTTAATCTTTCACAAAATTTCCCTGAAAATTTTTGAAAATCACTTGACAAAAGTGGTTTAGATAGTATATAATGTTATACGTTACAAGAAGAAGTAAAACTTCTCACCCTATCTAAGTAAGGAAAAGGGTTAGAATTAAATATGATTTAGTATGTTTACTAGATTTGTGTTTTAATTTGACTTGTAACAAAAGTCAAATTTTTTTATTATTGGAGGTGTTTTTTATAAAACAAGAATTACCTATCAACGGACAAATTAGAGCAAAGGAAGTTCAATTAATTGGAGAAAATGGTGAAAAATTAGGAGTAATGTCATTAAATGAAGCATTAGAAAAAGCAGGAGATAAAAATTTAGACTTAGTACTAGTTGCACCAAATTCAAAACCAGTAGTTTGTAGAATGATGAACTATGGAAAATATAAATTTGAACAAGCTAAAAAAGAAAAAGAAGCAAAGAAAAAACAAAGAACATTAGAAGTAAAAGAATTAAGAGTAACTCCAAATATTGAAGAACATGACTTTGGCTTTAAATTAAAAAATGCAAAGAAATTTTTAACAGATGGTAACAAAGTAAGAATAACTGTAAGATTTAGAGGAAGAGAAATTAATAACTCTAAAGCAGGAGAAGTAGTTCTAAATAAGTTTATAGAAGGACTAGAAGACGTTGCAACTGTTGAAAAGAAACCTAAATTAGAAGGTAGAAATATGTTTATAATTTTAGCTAAAAAAGCAGAAAAATAGATCTGCTATAAAATATAAATAAGCGAAAGGAGTTTTAGTTATGCCAAAATTAAAAACAAATAAAGCAGCTAAAAAGAGATATTCTTTAACAGCTACAGGAAAAGTAAAAAGAACAAAATCAAACAGAAGACATTTATTAGCAAATAAAACAAAAAGACAAAAGAAATCAGGAAAAATTCAAAACGCATATGCAGATAAGACATGCGAAAAAACAATTAAGAAATTATTACCATATGGAAACTAATATGAAATCAAAGGAAGGTGAATTATAATGGCAAGAGTAAAAACAGCAAGAACAACAAGAGCAAGACATAAAAAAGTATTGAAACAAGCAAAAGGTTACTATGGAGCAAAAAGTTATAGATTTAGAAATGCTAATCAAGCAGTAATGAAATCTTTAACATATGCTTATGCAGGAAGAAAAAAGAAAAAGAGTGATTTTAGAAAATTATGGATAGCAAGAATAAATGCAGCAGCAAGAATGAATGGAACAACATATAGCAAAATGATAGCAGGACTTAAAAAAGCAAATGTAGAAATAAACAGAAAAATGCTTGCAGAAATTGCTGTATCAGATCCAAAAGCTTTTACAGAAATTGCTGAAATATCAAAAAAAGCATAAAATAATAAGTAGAAAGATAAAGTTATTTTTGAGAATAGCTTTATTTTTTTGCTCAAATGTTACAGAAATATTACAATTATATTAAATTTTTTTAAATAACAAAAGATTATTGAAAAAACGACAAAAAAATGATAATCTAGAAATAGGATAAAAAAATAAGGAGACAAAAGATATGAAAAATAATTTAATAAAATTATTGAGTGTATTTATAATTATAGCAACTGTATTTTCTTTTGGAATAGTATATGCTGAAGATAATTTTGAAGTACAAGCAGAGCCTACAGAATATTCAGAAGCATATAAAGAATGGTTAAATTTAGATGATGAAGAAAGAAAAAATACAATTGAACCAAGAAAATATGATATAGTAGAGAACACAGATAATACAACATACTTAAAAAGTATGAATAATATATTTAAAGCTGGAAAATTAGTAAGAGCATCAATACCAACAGAATATGATTTGAAAGACATAATCCCAGAAAATGTAAAGATAAGAGACCAGATGCAAACAAATTCTTGTTGGGCATTTGCAACAATAGGTGTACTAGAATCAACTTTGGGATTAAGTGATAAAAATAATTCAAGGCCTACAGTTGCATATGACTTCTCAGAAAGGCATATGAACTATGCATCAACAAGGTCAGCGTTTTTAAATAATCAAATAAATGATTATGGATTTAGTAGAGCGTTAAGTGATGGCGGAAACTTCTGGATGGCATCAGCATATTTAACAAATGGACTTGGAGCAGTAGATGAAAGTTCATTACCATTTGAAAATAATGAGGATAACATAGATATTTCACAAATACAAAATAAAGAAGTAACAACAACATTATATGATACAAAGGAATTTCCATCAGTAACAGCAGATCAAAGAGACCAAGTAATGCAAAGCATGAAGGAACATATTGTAAACTATGGTGGTATATATGTAAATGTTCATGGTGCAGAACTAATGGGAGATGGCTATAACAATAAAACAGGAGCAATGTATAGTAAAGATTCAGAATCAGATCCTATAGATCATGCAGTTACAATAATAGGTTGGGATGATAACTATAGTAGAGAGAACTTTAACGAAAAACAAAGACCATCAGGAAATGGAGCATGGATAGTAAAAAATTCATGGGGAGATAGCTTGACATTAAAAGTAATGGATATAAAGCAAGCAATATATGATAATAGCAAAGATATTTGTATACAAAACGGATGGACTACACCAGAATTAGTACCAGATGACCAAGTTATGGCAAACCTTGATAGACTATATGGAGAAGGTAAAGGCAAAATACAAGGAGAAGATGCTATAGTAGAAATAGGAAATAATGGATATATGTATATATCATATGAAGACTGTAACATTTATACAAATATGGCAGGAATAGAAAAAGTAACAAATAGTAAAGACTATGATAATATATATCAAAATGATCTTTTAGGTGCATCAATTAATTTAACAGTAACTTCTGCAGGAGAATTAAGTTTAGCAAATGTATTTAAAAGAGATTCAAGCAAACAAGAAGAATTAGATAAAATTAGTGTACTTTCATATCAAGGATATGAGTATAAAGTATATGTAAATCCAAATGGTAGTAGTAAGGCACCAAGCGATTTGGTAGAAGTAAAATTAAAAGATGGAGATACAGCTACAGTTGAAGCAGGATATCATATGTTAGAATTTGCAGATCCTATAAGACTTACAGGAGATTCTTTTGTAGTTGTAGTACAAATAATTAATACACAAGGTAACAAGACAATAGCATTAGAAAGTCCTGTAAGTGGTACATCTTGGCAAGATGCAATTGTAAATGAAGGAGAAAGTTATTGGGCTAATGAAGCTGGTTTTGATGCTAATTATTGGACAGATACATCAACATTGGAAGGATATTCAGGAAATTTATGTATAAAAGCATTTACTAATGAAGTAGAAGAGCCAGAACCAATAACACTATCAGATATATATATAGAACAAGCGCCTACAAAAACAGTATATGTAGAAGGTGAAAACTTTGACAAAACAGGAATGAAAGTAATTGCAAGATATAGTGATGGTTCAAGTCATGAAGTTACAAACTATGATGTGCTTAATGGAGATAATTTAACATCAGGAACAACAAGTATAACTATTAGATATACAGAGGATGGCATAATTAAAACAACAACGCAGGAAATAACTGTAAATAAAAAAACAGTAGCATTGTCAGATATATATATAGAACAAGCGCCAACAAAAACGGTATATCAAGAAGGCGAAAACTTTGATAAAACAGGAATGAAAGTAATTGCAAGATATAGTGATGGTTCAAGCCACGAAGTAACAAACTATGACGTTATTGATGGAAATAATTTAGCGGTAGGTATAACAAGTATAACTATAAGCTATACAGAAAATGATGTAACAAAAACAACAACGCAAGCAATAACAGTAAATAAGAAAACAGTAGTATTATCAGATATATATATAGAAACCGAACCTACTAAAAAGATATATGAAGAAGGCGAGAACTTTGATAGTACAGGAATGAAAGTAATTGCAAGATATAGTGATGGTTCAAGTCACAAAGTAACAAATTATCAAATAATAGGAGGAAATAATTTAGCAGCAGGAACAAACAGTGTAACTATAAGTTATACAGAAAATAGTGTAACAAAAACAGCAACACAGGAAATAACAGTAAATAAAAAACCAGTAGTATTAACAGATATATATATAGAACAATCACCAACAAAAATAGTATATGTAGAAGGCGAAAATTTTGATAGTACAGGAATGAAAGTAATTGCAAGATATAGTGATGGTTCAAGTCATGAAGTAACAGATTATCAGTTAATAGGAGGAAACAATTTAGCAGAAGGAACAACAAGTGTAACAATTAGTTATTCAGAAAATGGAGTAACAAAAGAAACAACACAATCAATAACTGTAAATAAAGAAGTAGTAGAAGAACCAGTAACATTATCAGAAATATATATAGAAAGTGAACCTACAAAAAAGGTATATGAAGAAGGCGAAAACTTTGATAGTACAGGCATGAAAGTAATTGCAAGATATAGCGATGGTTCAACTCATGAAATAACAGATTATGAAATAATAGGAGGAGATAATTTAAAGAAAAATACAAGTAGTGTAACTATTAGATATACAGAAAATGGTGTGATTAGAAGTGTAACACAGCAAATAACAGTAAATGAAAAAGAAGAACCAGAAGAACCAGAAGATCCAGAAACTCCAAGAGAGCCAGTACCATCAAACTTTACTGATGCTAAAGCTAAGATAATAGAATCTAAATTGTATTTTAGCTCAGAGGATTTATCAAATTCAACAGGAGAGATAACAATAAAAGTAGATGGAATAGAATTAGGTGATGAAAGTAATAACTATAAATATTACTATCACATTTCTGGAACACAAGGAGACAAAGATATAGATGATTGGAAAGAAGCAGAAATAACAAAAGAAAGTGATGGAACATATTCTATTATTATAAATATAAAATCAGAAGATTTAAGTAACTATAATGAATTAATAGAATCTGATAACTTATATTTGTATATTAAAGAAATTGCTAGTGTAGATGATAAAGAGGTAGAAAATGTTACTACATTAGATGTGGATAATGAATCAGAAGTTCAATGTTATATAGATGGTAAATATGTTGGAGGAATAGAAGATGTATTAAACTACAATAAAAATAATGGTAATAATAACCCAAATAATGATGATAAAACAACAGCACCAGGAATATTACCATATACAGGAAGAACAATATTAATAATAGTAGGTATATTAGTATTAATAACATCTGGCGTATTTGCTTATCATAGATATAAACATATAGATAGATAATGCAAAAGGAAAAAACACAAAAAGAACAAAAAAAGCTGTTTTTTGGGACGGGGCCAAAAAACAGCTTTATTGTTTCTTCATTTTAGGCTTAGAAATAAGAGCAGCAATGTAACCAAAGAAAACAGCAGCAGCAATTCCGACCGGCAGCAGCTTTAACACCACCAGTAAAAGCACCTACTAAGCCAGTTTCTTTAACAGTTTCGATAGCACCTTTAGCTAGGTTATATCCAAAACCAGTAAGAGGAACAGTAGCACCAGCACCTGCAAAATCAACTAAATATTGGTAAACACCAAGACCACCTAAAACAGCACCTGTTGTAACAAAAATAACTAAAATCCTAGCAGGGGTAAGTTTAGTCTTGTCAATTAAGATTTGGCCAATAACACAAATTAATCCTCCTACTATGAAACATTTTAATAAAGAAGAAATATTAAAAACATTAGCCCAATTAATATCCATAAAATAAACCTCCTTTTAAAGTTCAATACTTATTGCATGAGCAATACCAGGAATACTCTCACCTTGTTGAGAACTTGTGGAATTCATTAAAGCACCAGTAGCAATTAAAAGAATTTTCTTTAATTTTTTTTCTCTTAATTGTTTAAATAAATAACCAGAAAATACAGTAGCGCAACAAGCACAACCACTTCCGCCTGAATGAGTATCTTGAGAGTTTTTATCAAAAATAAGAACCCCGGCAATCATTATAATTAGATTTAATATTGTAGCCTTTAGATTTAGCAATATCAATCGCAATATCTTTACCAATATGGCCTAAGTCACCACTAATAATTGCATCATAATAACTTGGATTTCTACCAGTATCAGTAAAGTGTGTAATCAAAGTATCAGCAAATGCAGGAGCCATAGCAGCACCCATATTATTTGCATCTTTAATACCCATATCAACAATTTTACCAGGAGTAATATGAGTAATATAAGGTCCGTTACCATCCTTTGATAAAATAGCAGCACCACTACCAGTTACAGTCCATTGGCTACTAGGAGGCCTTTGATTTCCTAATTCTAGGGGAAATCTAAATTGTTTTTCAGCACTACAAAAATGACTAGAAGTAGCACATAAAACATGTTTTGCAAAACTTTCAGCACAAATTGAACCTAAACTTAAAGATTCAACAAAAGTAGAGCAAGCACCAAAAACACCAAAAAAAGGAAGATTGATTTCTCTTAGACCGAAACTAGATGAAATACATTGATTTAATAAATCACCTGCAAAAACACAATCAATATCTTGTGAACTAATTCCAGCTTTAGAAATAACCATATTAGTTGCTTCTTTTATTATTTTACTTTCAGCCTTTTCCCAAGATTTTTCACCCCAGAACTCATCTTCTAAAGTTTTATCAAAATATTTAGCTAAAGGTCCTTGTGCTTCTTTAGGACCAACAATACTGCTACACTCTAAAATAGTAGGAGGGTTATTAAATTTAATAGTTTGTTTACCTAACTTTTCCAAAAAATCATCTCCTAACTTGAGACAGTTAGGGAAATAACCCTTTTTGTCTCAAATTTATATTGTTTTATAAAATGAGACAAAAAAGCCCCGTCCCTCTTTGTCTCAAACTAATGTTACACTTTGAGTGTTGAAAATTAAGTAGATAATGCCAACTAAAATAGAAGCAGAAATTCCAAAGACCAAAACAGGTCCTGCAACTGTAAACATTTTTCCACCAACACCCATAACATATCCTTCTGATTTATATTCCATAGCAGGAGAAACAATAGAGTTTGCAAAACCAGTAATTGGTATTAGAGAACCTGCCCCTGCGAATTTTCCTATTTTATTAAATAAATTAAGCCCTGTTAAAAATGCAGAAATACCAATTAATAAAATGGAAACAATTGTACCAGAAGTTTGTGTATCAAAACCACGTTCTTTACATATATTAAGAATAACTTGCCCGATTGTACAAATTAATCCACCAACCCAAAAAGCATTAAAACAATTTTTAAAAACTTTTGAATTAGGAGATTTTTTATTAACATAGTCTTGATACGTTTTCTTTGATTCTAAAGGATCCATAAAAAAATACCCCCTTAATTATCTTTACGATTTACATCGATTACAAAGCTTAAATCTAAGTCAACAAAATATTCGGAAATTTTGTTACCATCAATTATAGCTCTTTGTTCTAAAACTTTTACTTCTGATAAATAATCAATACTTTTAGATGCTTCTGCTATTGCTTTAACAATTGCATCTTTCCAAGAAATTGTAGAGTTTCCTGTAATCATTAAATGTTTTTTTATATCCATATTTAAACCTCCAAATAAGAACTTTTAAAAATATCTTCTCCAACTAAAAGAAAAATTATACAAAAATAGTAGAAAATAAAAAATAAAAATTATATAATTAAAAAAATTACAACAAAAAATAAAACAGAAAGATAAAAAACAAAATGAAAACAAAGATAAAAAATAAAAAGTAGAAAGCAAAAATTAGAAAGCAAAAATTAGAAAGTAGAAAAGGTAAAAGGAGAGAGTTATATATGGTAGATAAAGCAAGAGAAGTAGCATTAAAAACACTTTATAAAATAGATAAAGACGAAGCATATTCTAATATTTCTTTAAATGAAATGATAAATAAAAATAAGAGTATATTAAATAAGAAAGATATTGGCCTAATATCTGAAATTGTATATGGTGTAACAACTTGGAGACTTACTTTAGATGAAATAATAAAAAAACATTCAAAAATAAGAATAAAGAAAATCTCAACATGGATTTTAAACATACTTAGGATGTCAATTTACCAAATAATATTTTTAGATAAAATTCCAAAATCAGCTGCTGTAAATGAAGGAGTAAATTTAGCTAAAAGGTATGGAAATAAAGGTAGTATTGGCTTTGTAAATGCAATACTTAGAAATATTAATGAAGATGATTATAAAGAATTGTTTAATGAAAAAGATGAGCTAGAAAGAATTTCTAAAACTACTTCTATGCCAAAATGGATAATTCAAGAATTAAAAGAAGAAGGATTAGATAATAATAAAATATTAGATATTTGTAAAAACTCTAATATAAGACCAAAAATTTCTATTAGAGTGAACAATTTAAAAACTACAAAAGAAGAATTAAAAGAAATCTTAAATAAAGAAGGAATAGAAAGTAAAGATGGAATATTAAAAGATTTTCTTGTTTTAGAAAGAGCAAGTGGTTTGGAAAATTTAGAAAGTTTCAAAAATGGATTGTTTACAGTTCAAGATGAGGTAGCAGGATTAACTGCTTTAATATTAGATCCAAGACAAGATGAAAAAATTTTAGACGCATGTAGTAGCCCTGGAGGAAAAACTACATATTTAGCAGAAATAATGGAAGATAAAGGAAAGATAGATGCTTGGGATGTACATGAGCATAGAACAAAATTAGTAGATGAAAATGCCAAAAGATTAGGTATAAAAATAATAGAAACAAAAGTAGAAGATGCAAGTATATATAAAGAAGAATATAAAAATAAATTCGATAAAATACTTTTAGATGTTCCATGTTTAGGGATTGGAGTGTTAAAAAGAAAACCAGATATAAAATGGCAAAAGAAAAAAGAAGATATAGAGGAAATATCGGAATTACAATTTAATATATTAAATACATGTTCTAAATATTTAAAAGAAGGTGGAGAATTAATATACTCTACATGTAGTATTTTTAAAAAGGAAAATAGAGATATTATATTAAAATTTTTAAATGAAAATGAAAATTCTAATTTTGAAATAGTAAAAATTAATAATATTTTAGAAGAAAAAGTAGAAAAAAAATTCTTTCTAAATTATTTAGTAGATGATAAATTCTTAGAAGTGTACCAAAATAATAACACGGATGGATTTTTTATCTGCAAATTGGTAAAAAAAGGTAATAAATAGTATATTACAAAAATATTACATTTATATTACGGTTCCGTTAAATATATTGACTTTTTACCAAATAACGATAAAATATAACTGTATTTGAGTTTTGGTGACATGAAAAAAATAGAATAATGTAAAATATATTCTAGTATGATTTTTTTACAAATGCAAAAAATAAAATAAACAAGAAAAAGGAGAAAAAAATGTCAAGTTGTCTAGGACTATATATAGAAGAACATTTAATTAAATATGCAAAAGTAACAAAAGATCACGACAATATAAAAGTAGAATCATTTGGTATAAAGTTTTTTGATAAAATTGGAGATGCTATATCACAAGTAATTGAAGAAACATATAGTCAAAAAACTCCAATAAGTGTAAATTTGTCAGATGAAATGTATAATTATTTTGATATGTTTGCATTACTTACAAAAAATGATTTACAAAAAGCAATAAAAACAGAATTTGAATCTTATTGTACAGATAAGGGATATAATCCAAATGTATTTGAAACAAGATATGCAGTTGTAGATAGTCAACTAGACAAAGATAAAATTAAGGTTATTCATATTGCTGATAATAAAATTGAACTAAACAAAAGAATACAAGAAATAGAAGAATACCATTTAGTTAATATTTCTCCTATTTCAATGTCAATTCCGAACTTAATTCAAGTAAGAAAAGGCCAAAATTGTTTAATTGTTAATATAGAAGAAGATACCATAATAACAACAATTATGGATGGAAAAATCTTTAACATTGATACTTTAGAAGAAGGAAGTAGAGACATATTATCTAAGATTAACTTAAAAGAGAATTCTTATTCTAAATCTTATGAAATATGTAAAAATACTACTATATATACATCAGAAGGAAAAGAATTACAAAATGAAGAACAAACTTATTTACAAGACATAATGCCTACAATATACAATATAGTAAGTCAAGTAAACAGAATAATAAATGCTTATCCAGATAAAATAGAAAAAGTATATATTACTGGTACAGGAGCTCTTATAAATAATATAGACTTATATTTCCAAGAATACTTACAGGATACAGAATGTGAAATCTTAAAACCATATTTTGTACAAAAAACAAGAGATATAAGTATAAAAGATTATGTAGAAGTGAACTCAGCTATTTCTATAGGATTAATGGGACTTGGCATAGGTGTTACTGGAATGAACTTTAAAAAGAAGACATTTTCAGATGAAATACCAAATTGGCTAAAATTAGATGTTAATCCTGACAAAACTAAAAAGCAAGTAAGAAATACTGGAGGATTCTTTACTTGGGATTTAGGACAAAGATTAGACAAAACAGAAAAGGGCTTAATTAGAGTTGCAATTGCTTTGTTCTTATTAGTTTTAATTTATAGCGGACTTTCTGGTTTGCTAAATTACCAAATGAATGAGAAAGAAAAAGAAGCAAATGATTCAATAGCAAATACTAATAAGCAAATAGAATTAGCTAATAAAGATAACGAAAAAATAAAAACAAAAACAAACGAATATACAACAATGATTCAAAACTTGCAAGATGCAAGTGACAGATTAACAGATAGAAATAGAACAAGAAATGCTATTCCTAATTTATTAAATCAAATAATGTCAGTAATACCAGAAAATGTACAATTAACATCAATTGAAAATGATACAGGAACACATATAATTATAGATGCACAATCAAACAAATACGAACAATTAGGATATTTTGTAGCAAGATTAAAAACAGATGTTATTTTAACTAATGTAACGTCTACATCAGGACAAAAAGACGGCGGAGTTGTTACAATAGAAATAGAAGGAGACTTACCATGAAAAAATTATTAATTTTAATTCTAATTGCATTATTATTAGCACTTTCTATTTTCATATTTATGAATGGAGTAAGCATAGGAAATGTACGAGTACTTGGAATTGGAGGAATTCAATCTAGAAGTGAAGCACTTAATGAGAAAATTCAACAAGCAACAGTACTAGCCGAAAAAACTTATAAAGAAGCTGTAAGCGATGTTGATACAAATGCTAAAAAACTTGAGCAGGAAAAAAAGAACTATGAAGATATGACAACAGTTAGTTCTGATAGCGATGTTCAAGCTGCAAATCAACTTGAAAGATATGAAATAGAAACATTATGGGTAAGATTAGGAAATCATGCAACTAGTCAAGGTGTTGTAATGCAAATGGATGTACTACCAAGCAGTAGTGGAGCAAAAGATACTTATAATTTAAGATTTACAGCAACAGGAAGCTATATTTCAATAACAGATTTTATATCAGCTATTGAAAATGATAGCACTTTAGGATTTAAAATAGAGGACTTTAAAATGGTTCCAGCTGGATCAAATTTACAAGGAACTTTTGTATGTAAAGATATTGCTATAACACAAATAGACACAACAAAGACTAATGTACAAGTTGTAGACAATACAAACAGTGCAAATACAAATAGTGCAAACAATAATACAAATAGCACAAATACAAATAACACTAATAATACCAACACTACAAGTGGTACTGTAACTGTTATTCAGTAGTAAATAAATAGAAAGGAAGAACAATATGGCAAAGTCAATTATAAAAGAAATAGTTATTTTTCTATTGCTATGTTTGGCTATCTTGTTAGTTTTAGGAATATTATTATATGAGTATGTTCCTATAAATAAAACGATACCAAATGAGGTATCATATACTACACCTCAGAAGGTAAAGCAAGAATTAGCTTCAAGTAGCGATGTAGATGATAGCCAAATAATTATGACATATGAAATCAATTCAGATGATTTGAGCAATTATAGAAGGGTTCAAGACTATGTGCCTGGAAAAGCAAACCCATTTTCATCATATGAAACAACAGCAGAAACCCCAACACAAGGTAATTCTTCAACAGGTGGAACAAGTTCAAATGGAAGTAGCTCAACAGGAAGTAGCTCAAGTGGAAGCACTTCAAATGGAAGTGACTCAACATCAGGATCATCATCAGAAACAAATAGTGGAACAACAAGTGATGATTCATCAAGTGGAGGACATTTCTTTCAAGATACAGGAACTAAATAATTTAAGTTATTAACGTTATATTTATTTTTATAAATATAGTACAAATAAATTAAATCCAAAGACAAAGGGGGGAGAAACAAATGAGAAATAACAAAGGTATTACACTTATTGCTTTAGTTATAACAATTATTGTTCTATTAATTTTAGCAGGTGTATCTATCGCTATGGTAACAGGACAAAATGGTATATTAAACCAAGCATCAAGAGCTGGAGCTGAAACACA
>CALXCH010000025.1 GCA_944386735.1 uncultured Clostridia bacterium | reverse complement strand
TAGAATTGTGGTCTATATCCATTGAAGAATGGTGTATGACGTCCACCTTCTTCTTTAGTTAATACATAAACCTCTGCTGAGAATTTTGTATGTGGATGTATTGTTCCTGGTTTACAAAGAACTTGTCCTCTTTCAACTTCTTTTCTATCAATACCTCTTAAAAGAACACCAATGTTGTCACCAGCTTCTGCTTGGTCTAATAATTTTCTGAACATTTCTACACCTGTAACAACAGTTTTCTTTCTTTCTGTTGTTAAACCAATGATTTCAACTTCGTCTTGAAGTTTAACTTCTCCTCTTTCTACTCTACCTGTTGCAACTGTTCCACGTCCTGTGATTGTGAATACATCTTCAACTGGCATTAAGAATGGTTGATCGATTGGTCTTTCTGGTGTTGGAATATAATCATCAACTGCATCTAATAATTCTTTGATTGGTTGATATACTGGATCATTAGGATCTGTTGAATTTGATTCTAGAACTTGTAATGAAGATCCTTTTATAACTGGAACTTCGTCTCCTGGGAAACCATATTCTGTTAATAAGTCTCTAACTTCCATTTCAACTAATTCTAATAATTCTGGGTCGTCAACCATATCACATTTATTTAAATAAACAACGATATATTTAACACCAACTTGTCTAGCAAGTAAGATATGCTCTCTTGTTTGAGGCATTGGTCCATCAGCTGCTGAAACAACTAAGATAGCACCATCCATTTGAGCAGCACCTGTGATCATGTTTTTAACATAGTCAGCATGTCCTGGACAGTCAACGTGTGCATAGTGTCTTTTTTCTGTTTCATATTCTACGTGAGCTGTGTTGATTGTGATTCCCCTTGCTTTTTCTTCTGGAGCACCGTCGATTTGATCGTATGCTTCATATTTAGCTTTTCCTAATAATGATAAATATTTAGTAATAGCGGCTGTTGTTGTTGTTTTACCATGGTCTACGTGACCGATTGTACCGATATTAACGTGTGGCTTTGTTCTTTCAAATTTTTCCTTTGCCATTTTAAATTCCTCCCTTAAATTTATTTTATTTTTAAAAATTAAATAACAAAATTATATTTTGCATAAGCATTTTATAACATTTCTGTTAAAATTGCAAGCTTTTTTATTCTTTTTTAGCTCTTGAAGATACAATTGCTTCAGAAACTGATTTTGGAACTTCTTCATAATGAGATGGTTCCATAGAATATGTTCCTCTACCTTGTGTTCTAGAACGTAATTCTGTTGCATAACCAAACATTTCTGATAATGGGATAAATGCATGAATTTCTTGCATTCCATCATTACCATCCATACCTTCTAGTCTACCACGTCTTGAGTTTACATCTCCTATAACGTCTCCCATGTATTCTTCTGGAACTGTTATTTCAACTTTCATGATTGGCTCTAAGATAACTGCATGAGCTTGTTTCATACCTTCTTTGAAGGCCATAGCTGCTGCAATCTTGAATGCCATTTCTGAAGAGTCAACTTCATGATATGAACCATCAACTAAACTTACTTTGAAGTCTGTTACTGGGTAACCTGCCAAAATACCTGTTTCAGCAGCTTCTCTCATACCTTGTTCAATTGGTTTAATATATTCTTTAGGAACAGCTCCTCCGACAATTTTACTTTCGAATTCAATTCCTTTACCTGGCTCTAATGGTTCCATTTCAAACCAAACATCACCATATTGTCCTTTACCACCAGATTGACGAATAAATTTACCTTGAACTTTTACTTTATCTCTAATTGTTTCTTTGTAAGCAACTTGTGGTTTACCCACATTACATTCTACTTTAAATTCTCTCTTTAAACGATCAACGATGATATCTAGGTGTAATTCACCCATACCAGCGATGATTGTTTGTCCAGTTTCTTGATTTGTATGAACTTTGAATGTTGGGTCTTCTTCTGCTAATTTTCCTAAAGCTATAGCCATTTTTTCTTGTGCCACTTTATCTTTAGGTTCAATAGCTATATCAATAACTGGATCAGGGAATTCCATAGATTCTAGTATTACTGGATGTTCTGGATCACATAATGTATCTCCTGTTGTAACATCTTTCATTCCAACTGCTGCTGCAATGTCTCCAGCATATACTTTATCTATATCTTGTCTATGGTTTGAATGCATTTGAAGAATTCTTCCGATTCTTTCTTTCTTATCTTTATTTGAGTTTAATACAGTAGAACCTGATTCTAATGTTCCTGAATATACTCTAATAAAGCATAATTTTCCAACAAATGGATCTGTTGCAATTTTGAATGCTAATGCTGCAAATGGTTCATTGTCTGAAGTTTTTCTTTCTACTTCATTACCATCTAAGTCAACACCTTTGATATGTGGTATATCTAATGGTGATGGCATATAATCTATAATTGCATTTAATAATTCTTGAACACCTTTGTTTTTATAAGAAGATCCACATGTTACTGGAACTACAGTGTTTGCTATTGTTCCTTTACGAAGTCCTTTTTTGATTTCGTCCTCTGTTAAATCTCCTTCTTCTAAGTATTTCATCATTAAATCTTCATCTTGATCTGCTGCAGCTTCAATCATTTTTTCTCTATATTCTTTTGCCATATCTACCATATCTTCTGGTATATCGCATTCTTCGATTTCTTTTCCTAAATCATCTTTATGAATATATGCTTTCATTTTGATTAAATCTACTATACCCTTAAATTGATCTTCTGCTCCAATTGGTAATTGTACTGGAACAGCATTTGCTTTTAATCTATTTTTTAATTGGTCAACACATAGCATAAAGTTTGCTCCTGTGATGTCCATTTTGTTTACATATACCATTCTTGGTACTTGATATTTATCAGCTTGTCTCCAAACTGTTTCTGTTTGTGGTTGAACTCCACCTTTGGCAGCTAAAACTGTAACAGCTCCATCAAGAACTCTTAGAGATCTTTGAACTTCTACTGTAAAGTCAACGTGTCCTGGTGTATCAATTATATTGATTCTATGATTTTTCCAGAAACATGTTGTGGCAGCAGATGTAATTGTTATACCTCTTTCTTGCTCTTGTTCCATCCAGTCCATTGTTGCTTCACCTTCATGAACCTCACCTATTTTATGTGTTTTACCTGTATAGAATAAGATTCTTTCAGTTGTTGTTGTTTTTCCAGCATCAATGTGTGCCATTATTCCTATATTTCTTGTTCTTTCTAGTGGGTATTCTCTTCCTGCCATTTTATATTTCCCCCTCTCTTCTACCATTTATAATGTGCAAATGCTTTATTAGCTTCTGCCATTCTATGTGTATCTTCTTTCTTCTTAAATGCTCCACCGTTTCCAGCTACTGCATCCATTATTTCTCCGGCTAATTTTGCAGCCATTGTTTTTTCATGTCTATTTCTTGCATATGTTACAAGCCATCTTAATCCTAAAGTTTGTCTTCTTTCTGGTCTAATCTCTAATGGAACTTGGTATGTAGCTCCACCTACTCTTCTTGCTTTTACTTCAAGAACTGGCATAACATTTTCTAGAGCTGCTTCAAAAACTTCTAAAGGATCTTTTCCTTCTTTTTCTTTAATAATGTCAAATGCATCATATACTATTTTTTGAGCAACTGATTTTTTACCATCTAGCATAATATTGTTTACTAATTTTGTAACAACTTTGCTATTATACATTGGATCTGGTAATACTTCTCTTTTTGCTATATATCCTTTTCTTGGCACTATTCTTCCCTCCTTAATTTTTATATTAATATTAATGCTTTAAAAAAAGCATTTAGGTACTCTGAAAAGCTTAGGCTTTTCCGTATAGTGCTATATAATCTATTCTAAATTTAAGTACCTTAAGTTTAGTAAGAATTATAAGCACTAATTCATTTGCTAAACCTAAAGTCTATTTTTTAGGTTTTTTAGCACCGTATTTTGAACGTGCTTGCATTCTGTCTTTAACACCTGCTGTATCTAATGTTCCTCTGATGATGTGGTATCTAACACCTGGAAGGTCTTTTACCCTACCACCTCTAATTAATACAACACTATGTTCTTGTAAGTTATGTCCTATACCTGGGATATAAGAAATAACTTCATAACCATTAGAAAGTCTAACTCTGGCAACTTTTCTTAATGCTGAGTTTGGCTTTTTAGGTGTAACTGTTTTAACAACTGTACAAACTCCTCTTTTTTGTGGTGATCTGTTATTTGTTAATCTCTTATTTTTAGAGTTATAACCATAACGTAATGCTGGAGCTTTTGCTTTAGTTGTTTTTGTTTTTCTTCCTTTTCTTACTAATTGATTAATTGTTGGCACTTAAATTTCACCTCCTATTTTTTATTTTACAATTTTATTACATTGTTACGGAAATGCACATTACATGCAATTTACTATAACGAATTATATTGTATCATGTACTAGCTTATAAGTCAAGAAAAACTTGGAATTTCTTCCAAGTTTTTTGTACTATTTATATAATATAACATCTCTTTGTTTACCTTTGTTCTTCTTCTTTTTTCTTTCTTTCTTCCATTTGTTGTTCTTTTAACTTTTTAGATTCTTCTGCATATATTGGTCTCATTGCCTCTGCTTTCTTTTCAAGTTCTTCTCTTTTTTCTTTTTCTACATTTTCTATTCCTTTATCTGCTACTTCTAACACATCATATTTTACATAGTCTCTAAATATTTCCTTTTTGGTCTTTTGATTAGTTTGAGCATTTGTTTGTGGTACGTTAGCATTTTTAGGAAGTACAGTCGTTGGGGCTGCCACATTTTTTTCTTCTTTTGATGGTAAATGATTTTTAATTGCTAATAAAGCTTTTCCTAAAAAATTATTTTCCATATTAGGGAATCTTTTAGATAATCTTGGAAATGCTTTTGCAAAATCACTTACTACTGCTGGTGATTTTGGAGTCGCTCCATGAATTACTCCTATTGGTTGCTGTACAGAATTACTATTAGAAGTTTTTCCTTGAGACTGTATCTTAGTTTGTGATTGAGATTGTGCCTGAGCCTGTGCTTCTTTTTCTTTTCTTGTTAGAGGTAATGAATCTTTAGATGTGAATTTTCTTTCTTTCCATCCTTCTAATTTAACTTGTATAGCATCTATACTTAGTCCTTTCATTAAATTACTTGCTATCATATTACATTTACTAAGCATCGTAGAAATCTCAAAACATTTTGTTCTTAAATCTTCATCAGAATATTTAGCTAAATATGCTTTTGTTAATTTTGGTGCTGTTGCTTTTTGTGCATTTTTTTCTTGCGTTTCTATAAATGCTTTATTATTTTGAGCTGCTTGAAATTTTAATTTTGATAACTCTTGATCTATGTCTGCATTTTCAGCTTTTAATCTTGCTATTTCTTCTTTATCAGTAGATTGTGCTATTTGTTTATTGTTTTCTTTTCTTTTTGCTAAAAGTTTATCTTGCTCTTCTAAATTTTGATTTATCTCTTTATCAAGATTTTCATAAGAAATCTCTCCCTGAGCTTTTTGCTCTTCTTGCTTTCTAGCTCTATATTCTTCTTTTAGTGCAGTTAAGTCAGATTCCAACTTATCCATATATTCTTTTATGTTGTCAACTTTTGGTAAATTTCCCATTACTTTTTTCATTTTTTGATATTCAGCGTTTTCTTCTCTGGTAATTGTTTTTCTTTCAAATTTATCTTTTAATTCCTCAAATTTAGTTTTCATCTCTGAAGTTTTATATTTCTCGTATTGTATTTCCCAATTTCTCTTTTTCCCCATTTAAAATACCTCCTTTGTACTATCAGTACAAAATAATCTCTTTTATATTATAGCATTTTTTGGTAAGATAATCAATAATTTTATGTAAATTTGTAGTGTTTTTAACGAAAATGTAATATTTTGGTAACATTTGTAATAAAAAGACCTTAGTATCTACTAAAGTCTTTCTTCTAAATCTTTTAAACTTCTCTCAGCTAATTTTTGGTATCTTAGCTTCTTATCTTTAATTTTCTTTCCTTCTAATTCAGGTAAAATTCCAAAGTTTGCATTCATTGGTTGAAACTTAGAATTAGGAGTTGAGATATATTTTGCTAAGGCTCCTATTACCGTAGTTTCAGGAAACGTTCTTTTATTTTTTTCTTTATTTTCTTTATAATTTCTATTATTAAAAGTTTCTACTGCATTTAAAGCTGCAACTAGTCCAGATGAAATTGATTCAACATATCCTTCTACTCCTGTAATTTGTCCAGCAAAATATATATTAGGATTAGATTTTAAACAATATGTTTCATCTAATAATTTACTAGAATTAATATATGTATTTCTATGCATAACACCATATTTTACAAACTCCGCATTTTGAAGTCCTGGTATAATGCTAAATACTCTTTTTTGTTCTCCATATTTTAAGTTTGTTTGAAATCCTACCATATTATATATGCTTGCTTGTTTGTCATCTTGTCTCAATTGAACAACTGCATAAGGTCTTCTTACTGTTCTTGGGTCATCAAACCCAACTGGTTTTAAAGGTCCAAATCTTAATGTATCAATTCCTCTTTTGGCCATAATCTCTATTGGCATACACCCTTCAAATATTTCTCTTTTTTCAAAATCGTGTAATGTTACAACGTCCGCATTTACCAATTCATTCCAAAAGCTTTCATATTCCTCTTTATTCATTGGAAGATTTATATAGCTTTGTTCTTTTCCTTCTTGTTCTTTTAATCTCTTTCTCCATTCTTCTTCTGTCTCATCTTTTTTCTTTTCCTCACTATATCTATCACCATAAAAAGCTATATTAAAGTCAATACTATCTTTACTTATAATTGGTGCTGCTGCATCATAAAAATATAATTTATCTTCGCCAGTTATTTTAGAAATTTGTTCTGCTAAGCCCTCAGAAGTAAGAGGTCCAGTTGCTATAATTATAATTCCATCTTTAGACATTTTTGAAACATCTGTTACCTCTTCATGAATAATTTCTATTAAAGGATTATTTTCAATAGCTTCAGTTACTTTTTCAGAAAATGCTTCTCTATCAACAGCCAAAGCTTGTCCTGCTGCAACACTTGTTTTGTCTGCTGTTTTTATTAGTAAAGAATCTAATCTTCTTAATTCTTCTTTTAATAAGCCACAAGCATTTGTTAATAAATTAGACTTAAAAGAATTACTACAAACTATTTCTGCTAAATCTTTATTAGAATGTGCAGGTGAAAACTTTATAGGTTTCATTTCATATAATTTTACTTTAATATTTCTTTTAGCAATTTGGTAAGCCGTTTCACATCCAGCTAAACCACCGCCAATTACTGTAATATAATCATTCATTGATAAATCTCCTCGTATAAGATGTGTCCCAAATGAGACATTTTGTACTCAACGGAAACGTCCTAAATAGCGACATTATTCAAATAATCTCATTATTTCTTCTCTTGAGAATTTGCTTACAAATGTTGTCTTTGTGTCTAACATATTATCCGCAAGTTTTGCCTTCTTTTCTTGCAATTCATATATTTTTTCTTCGATTGAGTTTTTAGTTATTAGTTTATATACTTGCACATTATTCTTTTGTCCTATTCTATATGCTCTATCTGTTGCCTGGTTTTCTGTTGATATATTCCACCAGGGGTCATAATGTATTACCATATCTGCTCCTGTTAAGTTTAATCCTGTTCCTCCTGCTTTTAAAGATATTAAAAATAGTTTTACTTTTGGGTTTTCATTAAACTCATCTACCATTCTCATTCTTTCATCTATTTTAGTTGACCCTATTAATTTAAAATAATTTATATTTCTTTTCTTTAATTCTTTTTCTATTATTTCAAACATTGATGTATACCCTGAAAATAGCAATATTTTATGTCCTCCATTTATTGCTTCTTCTATTATTTCTACACACTGATCTAGCTTACTACTTCCTCCAGTATAGTTTTCTATAAACAAGCTTGGATGGCAACATATTTGTCTTAATCTTGTTAGTGCTGCTAAAATTTGCATTTGTGAACTTTCAAAACCATTTAGTTCTATCTTATCTGCAATTTCTTGTTTTGCCCTTGCTAAATATGTTAGATATAAGTTTCTTTGTTCTTCATTCATTTCATTGTTTAATACTGTTACTGTTTTTTCTGGCAATTCTGTTAATACTTCTTTTTTGTTTCTTCTTAATACAAATGGTTCTATCAACATTTTTAGTTTTTGCATCGCTTGTTCGTCACTTTCTTTTACTATTGGTGTTTCATACATATTTTTGAATTTTCTATATGTAAATAGATATCCTGGCATTATAAAGTCAAATATTGACCATAGTTCTGCTAAAGAGTTTTCTATTGGTGTTCCTGTTAAAGCAAACCTTGTTTCTGCTTTTATTTGCTTTATTGCTTTTGCATTTTTTGTGTTACTATTTTTTAAATATTGTGCTTCATCTGCTATTACATATTTAAATGTATAATTCTTTTCCTTATATAACTCTATGTCTCTTTTTAATAAATCATATGAAGTAATTACCAAATCATAATTATCTATTTCATCTATTAATCTTTTTCTTTCTGATAGTGTCCCCCTTATTACTGCCGTTTTTAATTCATTTGTAAATTTCGTCGCTTCATTTTGCCAGTTCAATGTTAATGAACTTGGTGATACTACTAAGCTTGTTTTTCTATTTTCTTTTCCTGCATAATCTACTATTACAGATAACATTTGTATTGTTTTTCCAAGTCCCATATCATCTGCAAGTATTCCTCCAAAGTGATATTTGTCCAATGTTTTTAGCCATCTATATCCCGTTTTTTGATAATATCTTAATACACTATTCAAATTACTTGGTATTTCTATATTTTCTTCTATTTGTTCTTTATTCAATCCATTTACTATTTTCTTATATTCTGTGTTTTTTAATATCTCTGTTCCTTTTAATCCTTTTAATAATTGATTTAGGTATAATGTTCTATTTACTGGAAGACGCAATTCTCCATCTTCTAGTTCTTTATAATCTACTCCCATTCCTGTCTTCAGTTTATCTAAAAATTCTATTTCTTTATTATCTTCTAAATTTATAAAACTTCCATCTTTTAGTCTATAATATTTCTTTTTTAATGCATATTTTTCCATTATGTCTTGTAATTCTCGTGAATCTATATCTATTTTGCTTAAGTCTATCGTTAACAAGTCATTTTCTACTTTTACTCCAAGGCCACTCATCTTAGGACTTCTTATTTGCTTTTTCTTAAAGTTCTCTGTTACCATTACTGCAAATTTTTGCATATAGTAGTTTATGTCCTCTGTTAAGAACTCATATATTTTATCATTATTTGGAAGTATAAATCTTGTATTTTTTACATCTAACATAAAGCCTGTTTTTCTAAATACATTTAATGCTTTTGTTTCTTGTATCATATTTCTTGGAAAGTTTATTTTTTCGTTTTCATTTAATGGGTTAAATTCATTTTCTTCATAGCAAAATCTAACATCTGCTACTAAATAATCATTTTTATCAAAGTCTAAATATACTTTCACTATTAATTCTTTTGGTTTATATTTTTCTATTTCTTCTTCTGTTAGTCCTTGTATTTTTATTGCATCTTTTACTTTTGGCGCCACAATTGAGAAGAATTCAGTTAATTCTTCCTCTCCAAATTCTATTTCTGTTACATAATTTTGTCTAAACAATTCTAATAATTTTAAACTTGTTCTTTCAAATTCTTTACTACATCTATACAATTTTTTATCTGCTATAATATATTTATAAGATTTTCCTCTTAATATTGTTATTTCATATATTTCTTTATCTGGATATATTACAAAATTCCCATCTTTATTCTTTTTTAATATAAAGTCTAGTTTTGGCTTTTCTTCTGTAAATTGTATTTTTTCTGATGAGTAGTCTTTATTAAATTCTACTTCTTTTCCTTTTAATACTTCAAATAAATCATCTATTCCTGTATTTCCTACTAATATATTTGTTTCATTTAATGCTTTTCCATAATATCTAAAATTGCTATTAGAATTTGAGTTTGCATATTTTATTATTTCTGCATATTTTAATATAAAATCTAATAACGGTTTGCTTTCTGCTGTAAACGCATCTCTTGTATGTACAAATTCTAGCTTTTGGCCATATTTATAACTTTCTTTATTTAACATTCTTGTATAAAAATCTGCTAAGTTTTTGATTTTATACATTTTTTTGTTTCCTATTTTAAATTCTACTTTTATATCTCCTGAAAATTTTTCATAATAAATAATAGGTTCTATTTTTATAGTACCTTTTTGCTTTATTTCATCTTCTTCATCTGATATTCCTTCTACTTCTTCTTGATAAAAACTGTTTACTATTTGTTTAAAGTTCCTATAAGCACTTGGCTCTAATTTAGTGCTATTTAATATATTATGATTATTATCTAATTTTTCTTCATCTATAGAGCTTTTATCCACATATTGCTCTCTATATTGTGGATTATTTATAAATTCTAATACTGTTGCTAATGTGTGTTTACAAATTCCATAATGATTATAGTAATCTTCACACGTACAAGTTACATCTTCTACCATTCCATTTTTTATACTTATATATGTTTTATAAACTTCGTTTCCTATTACATTTGCACTTAAGGAAAAGTTCATTCTATCTTCATAATCTACATTCTTTATTTTTACTCTTTCTTGCTTTTGATATTCTATTGCTCTTTGTTTTCTTCTTTCTCCTGCATCTCTATATAAATCTTCTAATATTTCATGATTTACAAGCATTTTTTTCTCCTCCACCTGGCAAAATATTATATTACAAAAAGCAAAAAAAATCAAGTTTTATTTTTTGTTAAAAGCAAAACCTTTAAATAAACATTTTTCTATTTGTAAATTTAATTAAAATATGATATACTTATTCTGTTCATTTATAATTTACCTCCAGAAATGAGCTAAATTATGGACTCTAACCAATTAATTGTTTTCTTAGTGACATTAGTAATAGTGTTAGCATTTGGAAACAAAGACAAATCTTAGTACTTATGCGTACATAAGTAAAAGACTAGGGTATCCTCCTAGTCTTTTTTGTTCATTTTTCTGGACTCAAACCAATTATATTAATACTTTCAAAGTATTAATATTGAATAGAGAGTAGATTTTAAATCTATATCTTATTCATGTATATATATTACTATAAAATCTTGTATATGTCAAATAATTTTCCAATAGATATTTTTCCATTGTTGGTAGGTCCTTCATTAAAATCTTAAAGGAGAAAAATTACCAGAGCAGAACTTCTGGATAAATATATTATGTATTTGTAAATTTTATAAATATATGATATATTTATAATGTTCATTTTCTATTACCTCCGGAAAGGAGATAATATGAATACTAACGAGTTAATTGTTTTCTTGGTAACATTAGTAATAGTGTTAGCATTTGGAAACAAAGACAAATCTTAGGTACTTTGGTACATAAGTAAAGACTAGGTGGCTAGACCTAGTCTTTTTTGTTCATTTTTATATGAATACTAACGATTATATTAATACTTTCAAAGTATTAATACTGAATAGAGAGTAGATTTTAAATCTATATCTTATTCATGTATATATGTTACTATAAAATCTTGTATATGTCAAATAATTTTCCAAATAATGGTTTATTTTTTCAATATTTTGTAGTAAAATATTATAGAAGAAAATTTTAATTAAAATTTCTTTATTAAATTAATACCTTTAGGAGGTATCACTATGAAAAAATATAAAGTTGCCATTGTTGGCGCAACAGGTCTTGTTGGTAGGTCCTTTATTAAAGTTTTAGAAGAAAAAAATTTACCAATTGAAAGCTATAGTTTATTTGCAAGTAAAAGATCAGCTGGAAGTAAGCTTACACTTTTAGGAAAAGAATACGAAGTTCAAGAATTAACAGAGCATTCTTTTGATTCTGGATTTGATTATGCATTGTTTTCTGCAGGTGGAGAAGTCTCTAAAAAATATGCTCCTATTGCTGCAAAGAAAGGATGTATAGTAATTGATAATAGTAGTTATTTTAGGATGCATGATGATGTACCTTTAGTAGTTCCAGAAGTGAACTTCGATGATGTTAGGAATAATCATGGAATTATTGCTAATCCGAACTGTTCTACTATTCAAGCAATGCTTCCATTAAAAGCTTTAGATGATAAATATGGAATTAAAAGAGTGGTTTACTCTACTTACCAAGCCGTTTCTGGTGCCGGTAAAAATGCTTTAGATGATTTAAAAAATACAGATAATAATAAGCCATTAAAGAAATTTCCTCATCCAATATTTAATAACTGCTTACCTCATATTGACTCATTTTTAGATAACGGATACACAAAAGAGGAAATGAAAATGATTAATGAAACAAGAAAAATTCTACATCATCCAGATTTAAGAGTTACAGCAACTACAGTTAGGGTTCCTGTTTCAAACTCTCATTCTGAATCTATTAATGTAGAATTAGAAAAGGATTTTGAAATGGATGATTTAGTAAATACTTTAAGAAACTTTCCAAATATAGTTATAGTTGATAATCCAGAAAAAAATGAATATCCTATGCCAATAAATGCAACAGGTCATGATGAAGTCTTTGTTGGTAGAATTCGCCGTGACAATAGTGTTAAATCAGGTGTAAACTTATGGGTTGTTGCAGACAACATTAGAAAAGGTGCCGCTAGCAACGCAGTTCAAATACTTGAAAGATTAATACAAGAACAAATATAAACATAAATGACTAGGAATTTAATCCTAGTCATTTATATTTTATTTAACAATATCATTCATATCATATAAGCCTTTAGCTTGTTTTACAATAAACTCTGCAGCTTTTAGTGCTCCTTCTGCAAAAACTTGTCTTGAATAAGCTTTATGTGTTATTTCTAATTCTTCATTTTCACCAAAGAACTTAACACTATGTTCTCCTACAATATTTCCACCTCTTATAGAAGAAAATCCAATTTCACTTTTCTTTCTTGCTTCTCTTTTTTGCATTCTGTCAAATGTATATGTTTTTTTCTCTTTTAATACATCATTAATAGCATTAGCAAGTAAAATTGCTGTTCCACTTGGTGCATCTATTTTTCTATTATGATGTGTTTCCACTATTTCTATATCTGTATTTGTGAGAACTTTAGCAACTTCTTGCACTATTTTTGCCATTAAATTTATATCTAAAGACATATTAGAACTTCTAAATATAGGAATTTCCTTTGAGAATTCTTCTATTTGTTCAATCTCATCTTTTGTGAATCCAGTAGTTGCAATTACTATTGGAACTTTATTGTTAATTGCATATTTTAATATCTTAAAAGTTGCAACTGGTACTGAAAAATCTATTATAACATCTACTTTCTCTTTAATATCTTCTATATTAGAATAAATAGGAAAGCCTTTATTATTGTTTGCTACTCTATCAACTCCGCAAACAACAGTAAAACCATCTTGTTTTTGTATTGCAGTTAAAAGTTCATTTCCCATTTTTCCATCTGCACCGTTTATTAATACATTCATTGCTTTCTCCTTGTTATTATTTTTTATTTTATTATTTATTAAATTAAGTTATGTTTTTTCATAACTTCTTTCATATTTTCTTTATTCTTATCTGATAATTCAATTAATGGTAATCTAGGTTTTCCAAAATTATATCCCATTAAGTTTAATGCATATTTTACTGGTATTGGATTTACTTCTGAAAATAATGCATCTATTAAATCAATTACCTCTAATTGCATCTTGCATGCTTCTTCTACATCTCCATTAAAATATTTATAAGTCATATCATGTGTATATTTTGGCATAACATTTGCTAGAACTGATATAACACCTTTTCCACCTAAAGATAAAACTGGTATTATTTGGTCATCATTTCCTGAATATATATCTAAATTATCACCACATAAAGCTGCTATTTTTGCTACTTGTGATATATTTCCACTAGCTTCTTTAATTGCTACTATATTATCTATTTTAGAAAGTTCTAAACAAGTCTCAGGAGTAATATTTACACCTGTCCTACTTGCTACACTATACATTATAATATGTAAACTTACAGATTCTGCAATTGCTTTGTAATGTTCAACTAAACCTTTTTGTGTTGTTTTATTATAATAAGGCGTTACAACAAGTAAAGCATCTGCTCCCGCTTCTTCTGCAAACTTTGACATCTCAATTGCTGATTTTGTATTATTACTTCCTGTACCTACAACTACTTTAGTTCTTTTAGCAATTTTATCAATTGCAAATTTAATTGTATCTTTTCTCTCCTTTTCAGACATCGTAGCTGATTCTCCAGTAGTACCACAAACAATAATAGCATCTACCCCAGCTTTTATTTGGTCTTCTAAAAGTTTTCCAAACTCCTCAAAATTTACTCCATCTTCTGTAAAAGGTGTTGCAATAGCTGTTCCACAGCCTTTAAAAATAGTTTCTTTCATAACTACTTTCTCTCCTTTCTTATTAATTTTTTATGTAATTTATCCATTGCTTCAGAATTAATATCATCTACCACAATCTCTATTTTTGATTGAGTTAGACTAACCTTTATTACTTCTACATTATATTCTTTAAGCAAGTCCATTGTTTTGTTTAATATAACATTATCTTGTGTTATGGCATATCCAATAATACTTAATTTTATAAAATCTTCTAAGACAATCTCGAATTGTGGGAACTTACTATCTAACAATTCTTGCACTTTATTTAATTCTGCTTTCTTTATTCTAAACTTAAATGAATCACTATCTTTTTCAAACCATTCTACTATTATATTTTGTGCTAATAAAGCCTTGTAAATTGTATAGCCTTCCTCACCTGTTACGCCTTCTTTTTTATTCATTATAACTGTAATTAATCCATCATTTTTAACAATGCTTTTTACTTCTCTAGTTTCTATTCCCTTGCAAACCCTAGTTCCACCTTCATCTGTAAAGGTAGATTTTGCTATTATATCATTTCCAAATTTCTTTCCTATTTGTATACACCTATTATGTAATACCTTTGCTCCTGAATCGGCAATTTCTTGCATCTCATCAAAAGATATTTCATCTAATCTTTTTGCCATTGTAACCATATTAGGATCTGCTGAATATATTCCATCTACATCTGAAAAGATATAACATTTATCAGCTTTTAGAGCTGCCTGTAAAGCCACCGCTGTTGTATCTGAGCCACCTCTACCAAGTGTTGTAATATCGCCACGCTCATTTATTCCTTGAAATCCTGCTACTATTACAATTTTTCCTCTTTTTAATTCTTCTTCTATCCTACTAGTATAAATTTCTTTAATCTTAGCACTTCCATAAATTAGATTCGTTTTTATCCCTGCTTGCCAACCTGTTAAGGATACAGCTGGATATCCCATTCTGTTTAGTAAAATACTAAGTTTTGAAATAGTTACTTGTTCTCCAGTAGATAAAAGCATATCCATTTCTCTTTCATTTGGCACAGCTGATAATTCTTGTGCCTCTTTAATTAGCCTGTCTGTTGTCTTACCTTGTGCTGATACAACTACTACTATGTTTTTAGCTTCTTTCTTTAAGCTAATGATTTTTTGTGCAACAACATTTAACTTTATGTTGTCTGCAACTGAACTCCCTCCGAATTTTAATACTATTGTGTTCATTTTAGTCACAACCTTTATTATTTTAATAAGCTCTATCTAAGTCTAGATACTGCTTTTTCATTTTGTTATTATATTATATATTTCCTTATTTTTCAAGTAATAGTAGAATTAAAATTCACCAGGCATAACAAAAGCCCCTAAAACACTTTAAGGACTTCTACATTTCTTCTATATCCAAGCCAGTTTTTTTTTACCTGGATTTAATTCCTTGTAATACTTAGCTATAAGCTCGTCTAATTCAACACTTAATTTATAAGTATTACTATAATCATCGCCTTGTTCTATGCTTTTATTTAATTTATCTCTTAATTTACAAATTTCATCATTTAACATCGCTATCTCTCCTTTTTCATTTATTATCTTTCGTACATAAATAAATTACCACATAAAATTTCTCAAGTCAAGTATTTTCAATGGTTTTTGTCAACTTTCGTACGTCAAAAAAACTTAATTTTCGACAAATAAAGACAATAAAAAACGGTATTATTTTTTTTATTTTACAAATACCGTTTTTTAAACATTTTTTTATGTGACTTTTTCTATTAGTTTTCCACAATAGAAAGTACCATTTTATCTTCTTTAAATACATCTTTTAACACTTGTGTTAAATATTCTACATTTATACCTTCAATTTCTTCTAAATAGTCAAAACTACAAATTCCTTTAAAGTAATCAGATAAAAACATCCTTGCAATATCTTGTACATCATTATATTCTTTTATATAACTTCCATATATCATTTTCTTAAGTCTTTCAAAATCATTTTTATCTATTCCATTATTTTTTAATTCCTCTACTCTTTCCTTAAATGCCTTATATACCTCTCTAGGATTACTAGACATACCAGTAATTAAAACATGTGCATAATTTTTACCAAACTCATAATCTAAACTTGGTTCTCCATATATAATACCATCCTTATATAACTCTTGGTATAATTTAGAACTTCTTCCATATATAATGTTTAGTAATATTTCCATACTTAATACTTTTTTAACAAGTTCGCTTTTACTTTGTTTTTCATTTCTTATGTTTTTTATTCCGATTGTATATATTGGATTACTTACTTCTAATTTTTGAACAACTTCTGGTTTGACTATTTCCTCTGGCTCATCTGGATAAATTCTTTTTATTTCACCACATGGTTTATTAGGAATTAACCTTTTCTTTACTTCTTCTAAAAGTTCTTCTGGCTTAAAATCTCCTGCAATTGCAATAGCCATATTAGATGGATGATAAAATGTATTATAACATTTATATAAGATATCTTTGTCTATTTTACTAATTGTTTCAATTGTTCCTGTTATATCTATTTTTATAGGATTTTCATAATACATTGCATTTAATGTATTTAAATATACTCTCCAATCTGGATAATCATCATACATTCTTATTTCTTGTCCGATAATCCCTTTTTCTTTTTCTACATTTTCATCTGTAAAATATGGATGTTGTACATAATCCATTAACTCGTCCATAGCCTCATAAAAATTATCTGTGCATTCAAATAAATAAGCTGTATGCTCATTTGTTGTATATGCATTTGCATTTACTCCTAGTGCTGTTAAAGTATCTAAACTATTTGTCCCATCTGCTTGTTCAAATAATTTATGTTCTAAAAAGTGAGCAACCCCATTTGGCACTTCCGTAACCTCTTGTTCTCCTGGAACTATAAATTTATTATCATTTGAGCCATAATTTGTTCCCCAAATCATATATTTCTTTTTCATACCTGGTTTTGGTATTATCATTACTGTTAAACCATTTGCAAGCTTTTCTATATATAATTTTTCTTTAACCTTTAAGTTTTCTATTATTTGCATTAGCTTCTTTCTCCTTTCTTAAAATTAATCCTTTAAAAAGTAAATAGTATTTATTTGTACTTTATTTGCAATGTCTAAAATATTATCTTTGTTTATATTTTCAATTTTCTTAATATAATCTTCTTCAGATACATTTGATCCAGATAGCTCTTGTCCAAAATAATATGTTATTCCTGTATCTTGTTCATCATCTATTGTATTTATTGCCGCAATTATTCCTTTTTTACTATTTTCTATTTCTTCTTCTGTAAACTTTCCTTGTTTCATTTCTTCTATTTGCTCTTTTATTACTTCTAATGCTTTGTCATAATTTGATATTTCTATACCACTATTAATAAAAATAATGCTCTTAAATCTATAATAACTAGATGACGCAACATATGCTAAATGTGCTTTTTCTCTTACATTTTGGAATAATTTAGAATTAGCCGAACCTCCTAAAATGCTATTATACATAAGTGTCCAATATTTTTCTTCATCATTATTAATATTTACATTTAACCCTATTACTAATTTTCCTTGTGATACATCCATTGACTCTGTAACTACATTCTCTTGTATTCCTTCATCCTTTTCTGGAATTTTAGGCATTTCAAAATCAGGTTCTCTTTCTTGTAATTTTTTTATATTCTCATTTTCCTCTATAATCTTTTCTACATTATTATTTAAGTCTCCTGATAAGAATATATCAATTTTACAAGAGTTAATTAATTCCTTATAGTATTTATATAAATCCTTTTCATTTATTTTATCTAAATCTTCCTCATAACCAAATTTATATAATCCATAAGGTTCATTCTTATACATTTCTTCAATACATCTTTCTAATGCGTATCTTGCTTTATTATCTATTTTACCTTCAATTCTTTGTTTTACATTATTTTTTTCTTGTTCAAAATAATCTTTTTTAAACCCTTCATTTTCTATATATGGATTAAACACTATATCTAACAAACTCTCTATTACCGTTTTTAGGATATTTTCATTATGTTCTGGTAGATACTTATCATTTATCCCTTCTATATAAAATTTTAATACTTGATTATCTCCTGTTTTGTCAAGTCCACAGTCAAAGCTTGCACCATATAAATCTTCCATTTTCTTACTTATTTCTTCTTGTGATTTCATTGTCATGCTTCCTCTTCTTAGAAGCATTGATATTAATGCATTTTTAGTTACATTTTCTCTATTTAATTTTGTTGTTAAAAATATTGCAAACAAATTCGTTTTAAATTTATCAGTATTTAGAGTATGGAATTTTATACCCTTTTTTATTTCTTTTATTTCGTGTTTCATTAAAATTCCTCCTTTTCGTATTTATTATACACCAAATAACTATTTTTTAATTATATTTATTTATTTTTTAGAAAAAAATTAGAAGTAAAAGTTCTATTCCCTCTACTTCCAATCTATGTATTATATACTAATTAAATCTTCTTTTTCTAGCTGCCTCTGATTTTTTCTTTCTTCTTACGCTAGGCTTTTCATAATGTTCTCTTTTACGTACTTCTTGAAGTACTCCATTTCTAGCACATTGTCTTTTAAATCTTTTTAAAGCATCTTCTATATTACCATTATTAACTTTTATCTCTGACATT
>CALXCH010000024.1 GCA_944386735.1 uncultured Clostridia bacterium | reverse complement strand
AAAGAGAAGGGAGCGATTTTTATGAAAATAAAAATAACAGGAAAGGAACTAAAGATAACAGAAGCAATAAACGATTATGTAGAAAGAAAATTAGACAGAATTGATAAATATTTTGAAAATGCAGAAGCTGAAGTTACTTTAAGAACTGAAAAGACAGAACAAATTGCTGAAATTTATGTAACAGCAAATGGAGAAAAATATAGAGCAGTAACTGAGGATAAAGATATGTATGCTTCTATAGATAAAGATATAGATATTTTAGAAGGACAAATTAGAAAATCAAAAACTAAAAAAGAAAAGATGATGAGAGAAGGATCTCTTAAAAAAATGGAAGTAAAAGATACAAAACATACAGAAGTAGAGAATGAAATAATTAAAACTTCTTATTATGATATTAAACCATTACATCCAGAAGATGCAGTACTAGAATTACAAGAAAAACCAACACATAATTTCTTAGCTTTTATAAATGTAGAGACAGGAAAAGTAAATGTTGTACATAAATTAAAAGATGGTAAAAATTATGGTTTAGTAGAACCAGAAGAATAAAAAATAAAATATAAAACTAAGGCAGGAATAATCCTGCCTTAAATAATATATTAGTAAATAATAATAAGGAAAAAATGAGACGAAAGGAAAAGAAGTAAAAAGTAATGGAAGGAATGGATAAATTAAGAAGAGATATAGAAGAATACAAACCATATAATGAGCAAGAAGAACAAGATAAAAAAGTTATTTTAAAATATATTGATACATTTGATGATGTATTAACTAGAAATAATGAATTTGGACATTTTACATCATCAAGTTGGGTTTTAAATAAAGAAAGGACAAAAGTGTTAATGATTTACCATAATATTTATAAATCATGGGCTTGGACTGGTGGACATAGTGATGGTGATAGTAATTTATTAAATGTAGCAATAAGAGAAGTAAAAGAAGAAACTGGTATAAAAACAGTAAAGCCAATTAAAGATGATATATTTTCTCTAGAAATTATATGTGTTAATGGACACGTAAAAAGAGGAAAATATGTATCTTCACATGTGCATTTAAATGTTACTTATTTATTAGAAGCGGATGAAAATGAAGAATTAAAAATAAAAGAAGATGAAAACAGCGGTGTTGGATGGGTAGATATAGATAAAGCAGTTGAGTTATCAAATGAAGTTTGGATGCAGGGGATTTATAAAAAGTTAATTGAAAAAATGAAATAAAATATTATTGGCAAATATTGGGAAAAACGGAGAAGAAAAGGAAATTTTCTTCTCCATTTTGTTGTTTTGTGAACAAAATGTAACCCAAAAGGTAAAGATTTATTATAAAATTTAGAAAAATTATTGACATATAAATATAAAGATGATACAATACAAACAAAATTTTGCAAAGGAGATTTTAGTATGATATATACATATAACAAATTAGTAAGAGATAAAATTCCAGAAGAAATAAATAAAATGAAAGGTAGAAAAGCAAAATATAGGATTATGGATGATAATGAATATACTAAAGAATTAAATAAAAAATTATTAGAAGAATGCCATGAATTTATTGAGGAGAATGATATAAAGGAATTGGCAGATGTAATGGAAGTAATAGAAACTATTGTTAAGCTAAAAAATATAAATTGGGAAGAAGTAAGAAAAATACAAATAGAAAAAAGAAATAAAAAAGGAAGTTTTAATAAAAAAATATATTTAGAATATGTAGAAGAAGATAAAAGAAATATAAGAGAAGAAAAAGAATTAAACAAAAGTTGGAGAAAATAAATAATTGGATATAAATAAAGAATTAAAAAATATTTGTTACTTTTGTTGGTATGTATATATAATATATACAAACGTATGTAACATAAATAAACGGAAAATAAAATAACCGGCGACAAACTGGCGATAAAAAAGAAGGCAGGAAATCAAATCCTGCCTTTATGTATAATAAAAGCAAAACATAACTTCCTACCTGGAATAGTTTGAACAAAAACTATTTCATATTTCTTTCAGCTTGTTCTATCATCTTTTTAACCATTTGTCCACCTATTTTACCAGCGTCTCTAGCTGAAATGTCTCCATTATATCCGTCTTTTAAGTTAACACCAACTTCACTAGCTACTTCATATTTGAATTTATCTAAAGCAGTCATAGCTTCTGGTACTAATTTTTTGTTTGAAGAGTTTGCCATTGTTTTTTCACCTCCTGTAATATTACAACTAGAAAAAACCATTGCTTTTTCTAATACTATCATTCTCAAAAAGATGAAAAAATAAACAGGAAATTTTTACAAAAAAATTGTTGATTTTTTTAATATTTATTTGTATAATACACTTTGGTAAAAAAGGAGTCGAAATATGTATAAATTAGTTGCAATAGATTTGGATGGAACTATGCTAAATAGCTATGGAATGGTAACCAAAGAAACAAAAGAAACAATTAGAAAAGTAGAAGAGCAAGGTGCAAAAGTAATAATAGCATCAGGAAGACCGATAGATTCAATAAAAGAAATTGCAAAAGAAATTGAAAGTCAAGATTATTTTATTGCAGGAAATGGTGCTATTATTTATGATATGAAAAAAGATGAAATAATATACGAAAAAACAATGACAAAAGAAAAAGTTTTAGAAATAATAAAAATTTGTGAAGAAAATAGTATTTCATATAATGTATATACTGAGCAAGAAATTTTAGCTAAAGCTTTAAAATATAATGTTTTATATTATCATAAAGAAAATTTAAAAAAAGAGGAAAGTAAAAAAACAAAAATAAATATAGTAAACAATATGTATGATTATATAAAAAATAAAAAAGATGCAAGATTTTTAAAAATAACAATATGTGATGAGAGCAAAACAATATTTAACTCAATAATTAGAAAATTAAAAGAAGTAAAAGATATAGAAGTTCTAGAAGTATCACATATGGCGAGAAAAACAATAGTGCAGGGGACTGAAGAATATTCAATTTCTTATTATTATACAGAAATATCTAGAGATAATGTAGACAAATGGAATGCAATAGAATTTTTAATAGAAAAATTAGGTATAAAAAAAGAAGATGTAATGGCAATAGGAGATAACGCGAACGATAAAAAAATGATAGAAAATGCGGGATTAGGAGTGGCAATGAAACAAAGTACACCTAATGTTTTAGAAATTGCAGATGAAGTAACAGAAGGAAATAATGATGATGGAGTAGCTAAAATATTACAGAAATATTACAAAAATATTAACTTTTAATAACAGTTATAAATTTCATTGATTTTAATGTTGGTTTGCGTTAAAATAAAATAGATGATTATTTTGTAGAAAATACAATAAAAATATATTTTAAGGGAGGAATTTGTCATGGCAACAAATCCAATGCAAAGAAAAGCAAGAAATTCATTTTTATTAGGAATGCTAGTAATGCTAGTAATATCAGGTATTGTAATAGCATTTTTGGTTATGCAATTAATGAGTAAAATTCAAGAAGAAAGACAAAACGCAACAAGTATGGTAAATGCGTATGTATTAACTCAGGATGTAAAATCAGGACAGGTAATTACAAATGATATGCTACAATTAACACAAGTTAATAGAAATTTGGTTCCAAGTAATGCAACTAGTGATTTAAGCGTAATTGAAAATTATGCATTACAAGATAAAGAAGGAAATCAAATAACAACACAATATGATAATCAAGGAAATGCAACAATGTATATAACAGTTGATAATACTAGATATCAAGTACAACAAGATGAAACTACTGGTAATTATTATATTGAAAGAAACGGACAAGCAGAATATCTTGAATTAGATTCTGTTCCAATAATAGCTAAAGTAAATATGAATGCAAATACATTGATTACAACAGATTTAATTAGTAGAGGAGATAGTGTAGTACAAGACGATGTAAGAAGACAAGAATATAATGTTGTTGTATTACCTATAGACTTAGCAACAGGAGATTATATAGATATAAGATTAATGTTACCAAATGGACAAGATTTTATAGTTGTGTCTAAGAAAGAAGTAGAAATTCCGAATTTAGGAGATGAAGACTCACAAGATACAATATGGGTTAATCTATCAGAAGACGAAATATTACATATGAGTTGTGCAATAATAGATGCTTTTAGAGTAAATGGAGCAAAACTTTATGCAACTAAATATACAGAACCAGGAATGCAAAATGCAGCAACACCAACATATGTTGTTAATTCAGATACTTCAGCATTATTGCAAAGTGATCCAAATATATTAAATACTGCAATGCAAGCAATAAGAGATAGATACAATAGTGGAAATAGTGCAACTATAAGAAATGATTATATAAATAATGTAATAAGTTCACAAGGAGATCAAGCTGATACAAACTTACAAACAAATATGGAAGACAGTATAACAAGATCTCAGGATGCAAGAAAAGATTACTTAGATTCATTAGCAGGAGGAACAACAACAACGACAACAACTACTAATAATACAACATCAACACAATAAAATAAAAAGAAGGAGAGAAAAACTTTATGAAAAGGATAGGATTTATAGGGGGTTATGATAAAACAGATTTAATTATGTATATAGCTAAAATATTAACAGTGTTAGGAAATAGAGTGTTAATAATTGATGCGACAGTAAGTCAAAAAGCAAGATATGTCGTACCTGTTATAAATCCTACACTAATGTATATAACAGAATTTGAAGAAATTGATATAGCTGTGGGCTTTCATAATGAAGAAGATGTAAAAAGATATTTAGGAATTTCAGGAGAGCTAGATTCAGAATATGACATAATACTTGTTGACACAGATAATAGCGAGGGCTTTGATAATTTCTATCTAGAAGGAGCACAAAAAAATTATTTTGTAACATCTTTTGATGTATATTCTTTAAAAAGAGGACTAGAAGCATTAACAGATCTTAAGAATGCTATTCCTTTAACTAAAGTACTATTTTCTAAAGAAATGTTAAAAGAAGAAGACGATTACTTAAATTTCCTATCTTTAGGATATAAAGTAATATGGGATGATTATAGAATTTATTTCCCTATAGAAAATGGAGACTTAGATGTTATATATGAGAACCAAAGAGTTTCAAAAATAAAATTTAAGAAACTAAGTGTACAATATAAAGATGGTTTAGCATATATAGCTGAAGAAATATTAGGGGATACTGGTGGAAATAAAGTTAGAAAAGCTATAAAAACAATAGAAAAAGGAGCGTAAAAATGTCAATTGTAACATTTTGGAATAATAAAAAAGAAGAAACGGGCAAAACTTTAGCAATAGCAGCAATTTCTACATATATGGCTATTGAACATAATAAAAGAATTTTGGTTGTCTCAACGGGACATAAAGATGCAACATTAGATCGTTGTTTCTGGGAGGAGAGAAAATTAAAGAAAAATCTAGGATTATTTGGACCAAATACAAATACTGCTATGGAAGATGGCATAGTAGGACTAGAAACTTTAATGAAAAGTAACAGGGTATCACCAGAACAAATAACAAATTATACCAAAATTATATTTAAAGATAGATTAGAAGTATTACCAAGCTTTAAAGGAGAGAATTTAGAATATGATGAGATAAAGACTAATTATCCTGATATAATAACTTTAGCGAACAGATATTATGATTTAGTTTTAGTAGACTTAGATGATGAAGTAGGAGATGATATAGCAAATCAAATTCTACAAAGTTCAAACTTAATTGTTGCAACTTTAAGTCAAAGACTAACAAGCATAAATAATTTTATGAAAATGAGAGAGGAAGTTCCTGCTTTTAATTCACCAAAAACATTAATATTAATAGGTAGATATGATAAATTTTCAAAATACACGATAAAGAATATGACTAGATATATGGGTGAAAAAAATAAAGTATCAACAATACCATATAATACGTTATTTTTTGAAGCTTGTGAAGAAGCAAAACTACCAGATTTATTTTTAAGACTTAGAAAAGTGGATGATGATGACAGAAATGCTTTCTTTTTATCAGAAGTAAAAAGAGCAGCAGATAATATTACATATAGATTACAAGACCTAGCTATGAAGATGTAAGGAGGGTGGACAAACCATGACAATAACAAATATTCTTCTAATAATAGTCGTTATACTTATTGCTGCATATGCAGTTTACTATGTAATAAAAAAGAAAAAAAATGCACAAGTAGAAACGACTTTAAATGTAGATGATAAGACTTATACCATAGAAATGATGACAGAGTTTGTAAAGAAAAGATTAGATGAAATTACAAAAATGAACTTATATGATATAGGACTTTCAGAAGAAGAATTAAAAAGAAGAAAGAACAAGAAATATGAGTTAAAGAAAGCATTAAAAGGTTGTACATATGGAGATGTTAATGATAAAAGATATGTTAAAGAGTTAATCTATGATTTACTAGAAAAAGAATATGGAGTAACAGAAAGCAATATATCTAAAGCAATTCCTTTTGATATTCCATCATTACTTACACCACAAGATAAGTTTGATATTTTAATATATATGTATAAAAAAGAATTTGGCTATGAAGCTTTAACAGAGTTAATTAAAAAATATAATTTAGCAGAATTGAAATATATAGAAGGTGAAACAAAACCTTCATATGTAATTACAACTAAAGAAATAGAAGATATATACGAAAAAGAAAATCCAACATTATCTTTTGCAGATAAATTACAAGTGGTAGTACAAAGAATTTATCAACATTACAAAGGATATAGCAGTATAGATGAAATAAGAGATATGAACATAGATGGTGTTTCTGGTGGTGTATCAGGACTTCCAGAAAGTTTCTTAAGTCAGGTAGCACAAACTGATGGAGGAGATTATTTAAATCAAATAGCAGAACATAAAGTACCACGTGCTTGCGATAGTATTTGGATATTCTTCCAAGGTAAATCAATACGTTTAGCATTTTTGTCATTTGGAACAGAAGCTGAACTAAAAAGAGTTTGTCAGAATATTTATAAATATAATAACCCAGGACAGTTATCAGATACAAATGGTTATAAAATCAATGAAATGAAAGATGGTTCTCGTGTCGTTGTTGTAAGACCATCAATGTCTGAGACATGGGCATTCTTCGTAAGAAAGTTCGACGTTAAGCGTTCAACTTTGGAACAATGGTTCAAAGGAGAGCCAGGTAGTGATGATTCAATAGAATTATTAAAATATTTAGTAAAAGGAGCAAGAATTATATCAATCACTGGTGAGCAGGGTTGTGGTAAAACAACAATGCTTATGGGAATGATAGAAAATATTTATGAAACAATGAACATCCGTGTTCAGGAGACTGCATTCGAGCTTCACTTAAGAAAAATTTATCCAACAAGAAACATTTTAACATTTAGAGAGACAGAAACAATTTCTGGACAGGAAGGTTTGGACGTTCAAAAGAAAACTGATGGTTCTGTTAACATCATCGGTGAGGTTGCAACTGACCACGTTGCCGCTTGGATGATACAAGCAGCCCAAGTTGCATCTAAATTCACATTGTTTACACATCACGCTAAAACATTTCCAAACTTAGTAACAGCACTAAGAAACTCAATGTTAAGAATAGGACAGTTCAACAATGAAAAAACAGCAGAAGAACAAGTTATACAAGTATTAAACTTTGATATACACTTAACAAAAGACTTTAGAGGAAAAAGATATGTAGAAAGAATAACAGAATGTATACCAGTAGAGGAAAAAAATGAATATACATTTGATCATAGAAAAGAAAAGACATTAGAAGGAAAATTTGATAAGTTTTTTGATAATGCAACACATTATTTTGAAAACGTAACAGATAGAAAATTATATACATATAGAAATATATTAGAATATGTAGATGGTGAATATAAAATAACAAACCCAATAACTGAAAATAACTTAAAAGAAATGAGACTAAATATGGACGCAGCAGATGCAGAAAGTTTTGATAAATTTGTAGAAAAACATTGGGGTAACCAATTACACTATAAAGAAGCTATTCCAGTATCAGCTACAGTAACAGATGAACCTAAAAAAAGAGGAAGAAAAAAGAAAACAGAAGTCTAAATAGTACTAGAATATAGAAAAGAGGAGGTGCTAAACAAAAAGTGGACAACCAGACAATTTATTATATAATGGGTGGAGCTGGAGCAGCCTTTGTCTTAATTGTACTTATATACTATATATTATCTAAAAAGATGCAAACATCAGAATATAAGAGGATTCAAAGCTTACAACAAGGAACTAAGGAAAAATCATTCTCAACTGAGATTTTATTCCAAAAGCTATACCTTACATATATAAAAATACCTTTTATAAAAAGATATGCATTAAAAATAAGAAGAAGATTAGAGATTATAAATATAGATGATGAGTATAATACAAGGAAAGGGACAGCTAGAATATTAACCAAGGCAATTGCTATAATAGTACCTGTAATGCTTATAACAATAATTATAACTTCTAGTAACTACTTACTTATGTTTATATTATTAATATTTGAAGTATTTATGATTGATACACTTATAGATGGATCAGTTGATAAAATAGATAATAAAATGTTAAAAGAGCAAATAGATTTCTTTGCAGAAATAAGACATGCATATCATGAATATAACATGGTTGAAGAAGCTATTTACCAAGTATCTCAAGATGATGAAAAAGATGTTTCAAGGCAGGGTGAAAAAATATATGAAATATTAATTTCAGATGATCCTGAAATGGAACTTGAAAAATATTATGATATAGCACCAAATAGTTTCTTAAAGGAGTTTGCTGGTATATCATATTTAACAAAAGAGTTTGGTGATAGAAAAATAGATGGTGCATCTTTATATTTGCAAAACGTAAATAATATTACTCAGGAAATGCAACTAGAAATATTAAAAAGAGATAAATTAAACTACGTATTTCAGAGTTTATCAGTTATCTCAATTATCCCAGTACTATTACTAGAACCACTAAAGAGTTGGTCAATTTCAAACTTTAGTTTTACAGCTAGTTGGTATGAAGGAAAACCTGGAATGATAGTACAAATACTTATATTAATACTTACTTTTGTATGTTATATATTAGTAAGAAAATTAAAAGATAATGGTTCAACAAATATAAATACGAAAAATACTGAAAATCCATGGCAAGAAAAAATATACAAGAAAAAGCCAATTAAAAAGATTGTAGATTTGTTTATCCCTAAAGATGGAACAAAAGAATATAGAAAAGTAAAACAATTATTAAAGGATTCAGCATCATCATTAAAAATGAGATGGCTGTATATTAATAGAATTTCACTCGCAATAGTTACTTTTATAGCATCAATAATAATTTTTTCACAGTTACATGTTGTAGCTATAAATTATGTTTATACAGAGCCGACAACCGATTATAATATAATCCGGTGGCTTATCGGAAAAAGATGAACAAAAAGCAATGGAAGTAACTGAGAATGATAACATTATATTAAATCAATTTAGAGGAAAAACAAATACTACAGTGGACCAGATAAGAAGGGCTGTAGAAAAATTAGACTACTATGAGGATGCAGATGATGATGAACTTGATACAGCGGCACAAAGAATTTATGACAAATTACAAATAGTAAATAGTGAATATTTACAGTGGTTTGAACTTTTACTTGCATGTGTATTTGCAGTAATTGGATATATGGCACCAATATGGCTACTATATTTCCAAGTTAAGATGAGACAGTTAGAGATGGAAGATGAAGTAATGCAATACCAAACAATTATCATGATGCTTATGAGAATTGAAAGGGTTAATGTTGAAATGATTCTAGAATGGCTAGAAAGATATTCAAACATATTCAAACCACAAATAACAAAATGTGTTAATAACTATGAATCAGGTGCTTGGGAGGCATTAGAAGCAATGAAAGAAGATGTTTCTTATACACCACTAATTAGAATTATAGAAAGCTTACAAGCAGCAGTAGAAAAAATACCAATTAAAGATGCATTTGATGAATTAGATTCAGAAAGAGATTATTATCAAGAAAGAAGAAAAGAATCAAATGAAAGACTTATAAAGAGACAAGGAATGATAGGAAAAGTAATAGGATTTGCACCAATGGTAACATTGTTTGTTGGATATTTAATTATTCCATTAGTATTTATAGGATTAACAAGTATGTCATCTTCATTTACGCAAATGACATCTACTACTACAATGTAAAAACGGTAAGGAGGAAAATAAGTGGAGAATGCATCAAAAGCACTTATTATGGCAGGAAGTGTACTAATTGCATTAATGATAATTGGAGCTTTGGTTCTAATGTTCAACAGTTTATCAAGCTATCAAGAAACAGGAACAGGAAGCACACGTACTGCACAGGTTACAGAATTTAATAATCAGTATGAAACATATAACAGAACAGATGTGAGGGGTAGTGACTTATATTCTTTATTAAATAAAGCTATTGACTACAATAGAACACAATCAACAGCAGGAACTGGAAATGATAAAGGACAAGAGTTAGCTTATGAACCAATGGTAATTAATTTTACAATAGATAATAGACAATTATGTGCAGATACTAATCCTAACAGATTATTTACAAGCAGTTCTTATACAGTACAAGGAAATGAAAGCCAATTTGTTAAAACTGTAGAAGATGCAATTAAGAACTTAGAAGATACATATGGACAAACATCATTAACAAACTTAACTACAAATCTTACTAAAATATTTGTAACTTCAGCGCCTGAACCTGGTAGCAATCAAGAACAAGTAATAATTAAAAATTTTAATGAAGCATCTAGAAAAGTAAAAATAAGTAGTTTTGACGAAATAAAAAATGGCAGTACAATTAGAGAAGATGTATATAAATATTATGAATATGTGCAATTTAAAAGAGCATACTTTGATTGCAAAAATGTAGAATATGATAGTAATACAGGTAGAATTACAAAAATGGACTTTGAATTTACAGGAAAATTTAATTAATAGGAGTAAATTATGGAGAATGCATCAAAAGCATTAATGATGGCAGCAGGTGTTTTAATAGGACTTTTAATATTATCATTAGGAGTATACTTATTTGCAAACTTTGGATCAGCATCTGCTGAAGCTCACAGACGTAATGCTGAAAATCAGATAAATCAATTTAATGCACAGTTTACAATATATGATGGTAGGAATGATGTTACAATACATGATATAGTTACAGTTGTAAATCTTGCTAGAAGTAATAATGATACATATTATCTTACAGAACAAACAGATAATAATTATTATATAGCAGTTGCTATTGGTTCAAAAAAACGGTTATGAAAAGATGTCGACAACCGAGTTAGATACTTTAATACAAGCTGATACAGGAAAAATAGATAAAGAACATCCACAATTACCAACATATACATGTACAGTAAATATTAATCCTATTACTGAAAGAGTAAGCACAGTAACTTTTAAATTAAATAACAATTAATTTTTATAAAACCGAGGACAAATATGAAAAAATTAGCTATAATATTCTTAATTGGCGTAATTATGATTGTAGGAATAGCATATATGTATTTAAATTATAAAGCAAGTTATAATGAAGCCAAAAAAGAAAATAATCAATTCGAAAGTTATTATAATAAAGAATTTTATGGAGCAGATGTGGTTACACTAATTAATAAAGCATATGATAATAACTTAACAAATGCAGTTGAAAAAGATGAAAATGGAATATTTAAAGAAAATGATACTAATTCAATAAAAATAGATTTAAAAATGTTAGATAATGATACAACATATAATATGGAAACTTTATATTCTGGAGGAATGGACAAGTTTGCTGAATATTACAATGGTATAAAGTTTAAATGTACACAAATAGATTATCATAAATCTACAGGAAAAGTAAAATATTTGCTTATAGAACAGATTACACAATAAAAAATATAATTAATTTAGTTATTAAAATTGCCAAATTTAAAATTTTGGCTTATAATATAAAATATAAACAAAAGTAAAAATTAAAGGAGGAATTTATTATGGAAAATGCGTCAAAAGCATTAATCATCGCAGGTGCTATATTACTTGCAATTTTAATTATATCATTAGGAATAATGATTTATAATCAAGCAGCAGGAGTTGCAAATGGAGATGCAATAAACCAAGTTGATATATCTTCATTTAATACACAATTTACACAATATGCAGGAGAACATGTAAGAGGAGCTCAAGTAAACTCTTTAATCGAAACAATAAGAAATAATAACATTACTTATCAAGATGATGATTCAAGACAAGTAAAATTAACTTGTAGTGATATAGGTGTATCAGGTCAAGCAATAGATGCAAGTACTACACTTAAAAAAGTTTCAACAGGTAAAACTTACAAAGTAGAATGTGGATTAAATAGTGCTGGTTATGTTGATTCAGTAACAATATCAGCAGCAAGTGCAAGTTCAGGTTCTTAATATAAAATGAAAGGAGGGGGTAACTATGGAGAATGCAGCAGATGCATTACATATGGCAGCATCCGTAATGATATTTGTCTTAGCATTAACTATAGCTATCAACTCCTTTGGACAAGTAAGACAAGTATCTCAATCAATAATAGATTATAACGATAGAGAATATGATTATTCTTATGTTGAAGAAAATAAAGATTCTTCAGGAAATGTATTAACTGAAAGAATAGTTAGTTTAGAAAGTATAGTACCTTCAATATATAAAGCTTATAGGGAAAATTATAGAATTGTATTTGATAATCTAGCACAATATAATGATGATAAAGGTCTATTTAGAAGAAGAAATGATGATGGAGAGTATGAAGAAGTCTATCAGATAGACTTGGAAAAAGAAACAATAGGAACAGATGAGCAAAAAGAGCAATTTCTTATGGCAATATTATATGGAAATGATATAGATAATTTTTCAGAAATAAAGGAAAATTTAAGGAGAAATTCTGGAATAATCTTGTATGATGACGGAATTTATGATATAATAAGAAAGAATAATTGGAATTTCAAAGAAAGTATAGGTGTATATTATCAAGAACAAGCATCTGGAGAAGATGCTACAACAACTCCAGGAGTAACAACATCAGGTGATGATGTACCAGAAGCAAACTTAACAGAAAAAAGAGTAATAACCTATACAATATTATAATTTTAGAAGGTATTTTTAATACCGAAGGAGGATAAAATGGGAGATACATTAATTACAGTAATAGCCATAGTATTAGCTGCGGTTCTAATGTTTGTTTTTCCACTAATGACAATGTCTGATAGAACAGACGATGTTTCACAATTATCAGTTCAAACAGCAACAACAGACTTTGTCGATGATGTAAGAACAACAGGAAAGTTATCACTAGAAAAATATAATAGTTTTGTACAAACACTTGCAGCAACTGGAAATAGTTATGATGTAGAAATGGAAGTAGATGTTTTGGATGAAAACCCAGGAAAGAAAACAACTCAAGCAGAGTCAAAGAAGATAGGGGAGAATGTATATTATACAATGTATACATCTCAAATATTAGATACAATTGATCCAATAGGAGGAACTCCTAAAACATTGGCTTTAAAAGAAGGAGATTTTTTCTCAGCTAACGTAAGAAATACAAATTCAACATTATCACAACAACTTAAGAACTTTTTCTATAAAGTTACAGGAAATGATACATATACAATTGCAGCAGAACATGCTGGTATAGTTACAGCAAATGGCGCTGGAAATTAAAAAAGTAAACTTGCTAGCTTGTAATATTTTTATATTACAAGCTAATTTTAAAATACAAAAGGAAAGAGATATTTATGAAAATACAAAACTTAGCGGTAATATTCATTGTAATAATGTTACCAATTTCTATGGTTTTAACTTCATACGTACAAAATCAAGTGCAGACATTAGACTTACAAATATCATATGATACAAAATTAACAAATGCAACATATGATGCTCTAAAGGCGTTTCAATTAAATACTATAAATAGTGGAAGCTCAGATTTAGCAAACTCTAAAATAAGAGATATACAAGCATCTGTTAATACATTTTTTAATTCGATAGCAAAGAACTTTAATATGGCAGGATATGATAAAAATGTATTACAAGAGTATGTACCAGCAATTGTCTATACAATGTATGATGGATATTATATTTATACACCTTTTACAAATAAAATATATCCTGAAGACACATCAGAAAATGCGGAATATCAAATAGATGAGAAAATTTATGACTTGAAACCATATGTTCATTATAGTTGTAGATATATTAAGGGTTCAAATACTGATGTTGTAATAACTTATTCTTTAGATAATTGTATAACAGTTGAAGGAAAAGTTAATGGAGATGCTGTTTATAAAACAGGATATTTATTAGATAATATTACAAATGTAACTGATGATAGTGTAAAATATAGGGGAACTACAATTTATGCGGAAAATAATTTAAAAGAAAATCTTATAGCTTATAAGGAAGATAGTAATAATAATTATACGCTAATTAATGGTAATTATATTTGTGATAAGGTAAATGGAGTTAAATATTATAATACAGATCCTGCTAACCCTGATAGTAAATGGTTTTCTATACTTAATGATTCAGTATATGAAACAGCTGAACAATATGATACAGTAAATCGTTCAGCATTAGAGTTTTATAAAAATGCATATGAGTTTACAAATTGGGTAAGGGATAATCTTGGGGATTTAAGAACAGGAGATGCTGTAGACGAAGACGGCCAGCATACATTAGATGATGAGTTTGGACAAAATCTTCTTATTTTTGAAAATCAAGCTGGATGGGCAGATTCAATAGAAGACCCAAATTCATTATTTAATCAACATAGATTAGCAGTAATACGTTATTCAATTGAAAAAAATCTTTCAATTGCAATAGCGAACTATAATAATTATACAAATGTACAAACAAATTTCCAAATGCCAGAATTAAGAGAAGATGAATGGGAAAAAATATTAAATAATGTATCTGTAATTAGTTTTATGCAAGGATTAAGTATAGGTGGAAAAATATATAATGGTTATTCAATAGTAACAAATACTAAAACAGAGGAAGTAGTAAATCTCGATTCAATATATATTACAACAAGTGATGGACAATATCATAGACCAACAGATAGTGATTTATTAAATAGTGACACTAATATTACAGGAGCATATTTTAATATAGATTTTGAAAGTAAATCTACTACTAATGGAACGGATGAAGTTTATTATTACCCACACTCAGAATTAGGATGTTATTCATCAATAGTAACTCAGACAGGGGCAAATTATACTGATAATATATATGAATATATGGAAGGTAAAGGAACCTTAGCACAGGTATATTTTACAGCGCTGGGTAGAGAGCGATATAGTATGTATAGGTCAAATCCAATTACAACAGATTGGGATTAGTAAAATAAAGTATATAAAATAGAAAAATGTAAATACTAATAATAGTAAATTTAAGGAGAATTTTTATGAAAAAGTTTTTCAAAATGCTATTGTTAGTATTTTTTTTAAGTTTTGTTTATATCTACACTTTAGTAATAGAAAAGATACCAGAGGAAATAGTTGCTTTTGAAGGAGAAAACATTTCATTTCAAACTGTGTTTGGAATAAATGTGAAAGAAAAAGATGGTGAAGTTATTGAAACATCAGTAAATAATGAGAATAAAGTAAGTGATGAAGTGGGAAAAGCAAGTTTAGAAGTAAGTTTATTTAATACAATTCCAATAAAGGATGTAAGTGTAGATGTAATACCAAAAACAAAAGTAATTCCAGTAGGTAGTATTGCAGGAGTTAAATTATATACAAATGGAGTATTAGTAGTCCGGAATGTCTGAAATAGAAGGGGAAGATAATAAAAAATATAAACCATATGAAAATACAGGAATAGAAGAAGGAGATACAATTGTAAAGATAAATGATACTCAGATAAATTCAACAGATGAATTAATAGAAACAGTAAATATGTCAGAAGGAAAAGAAATAAAACTAGAATATGTACATGAACAAAAAACAAAAGAATGCAGTATAACCCCTGTAAAACAAAGTAACAACGAATATAAATTAGGTTTGTGGGTAAGAGATAGTGCAGCAGGAGTTGGAACTGTTACATTTTATGAACCATCAACTAGAACTTTTGGTGCATTAGGACATGGAATATCTGATATAGATACAGGAGAACTAATAGATATAGCATCAGGAGAATTTGTAACAACGAGGATATTAAATATAACAAAAGGAGAAAGTGGAACTCCAGGAAAAGTACAAGGGACAATAGAAAATCAAAAAAATATTGGACTAATTAGTAAAAATACTAGATTTGGAATTTTTGGAACAGTAGATAATTTATCAAGTTTAAATATAGATACATCAAAAGAAATGGAGATAGCTACAAGAGATGAAATACAAAAAGGAAAAGCAACAATACTTTGTAGTTTAGATAATAGTACACCACAGGAATATGAAATAGAAATAGAAAAAGTATTTAAAGATAATAACTATGATAATAAAAGTATGCAAATAAAAGTAACAGATAAAAAACTATTGGAAAAAACAGGAGGAATAATACAAGGTATGTCAGGTTCACCGATAATTCAAAATGGTAAATTTGTTGGAGCTGTAACACATGTATTAGTTGATAATCCAGAAGAAGGGTATGGAGTATTTGCAGATATAATGTTAAAACAATCAAAAGAAGTAAATTGAAATAAGGCAACCGCAATCCCATTGACTTTAGACAATGGTGAGTTCACAAAACAGAAAAATATAAACTTAAAAATACTTGCAAAATGATTGCTATAACTGTATAATAATTAAGATAATAATTATAAATAAGAGAATGAGAATAAATATGTAACATTGAAAGGTAAAAAATGTATGAGTGTTATAAATAAGGCAAGAGATATAAAAAAAGAGCATCCTAATGATGTTGTTTGTTATAAAGTAGGAGCTTTTGTTCAATTATTTGGAAAAGATGCATATATAATATCATATTTATTCGATTATAGCTTAAAAGAAATAAAAGAAAATATACCAACATGTGGATTTCCCAAAAGAGCTATTTCAAAAGTTTGTGCAAAACTAGAACAGAAAAAAATAAATTATGTTATAATAGATACTAGAAAAAATTATGAAGTAACTGAAGAATTTAATAACAAAAATTTAAATGAATATGATGAGATATTAGAAAAAGCAAAGAGATATATAAAAGTAAGAAAAATATTAAAAAATGTAGAACAAGAATTGTTAAAACAAACTGAAGAAAAAAATATAATAGAAAAAATGAGAAGAATAGAAGAAATAGCATATGAAAACAGAAAAATTTAAAGTAATACAATTTATAAGGGAATTGCTAATTTTAATAGATAATCAGATGGATAATTTCCCTAAAAAAGATATTGAATTAAAAAATAGAATAAGAATGAATTCTTATGATTTATTAGAAATTTCTTATGAAGCTAATAGTACGCAAGATGTTGAATATAAAAAAGAATTATTAAATAAGGCTTTAGCAAAAATAAAGATAATAGATTTTCTATTAAATTTGTCATTTGATAAACAAATAATAAATCAAAAAAGATATTATAAATTTGGTAATAAAATAGATGATATTACTAAATATATAATTGGGTGGATTAATTCTTTTAAGTAAGTAGCAGGGGTATGGTTGGATGCGTGAGACTATGCTTTACTTTTCCGCGTCTTAGGTCTTATTGCCAGTCCGTCTGCCTATCATTCGAATGGTTCATTGGTGGCGGCGGCATAGCGGAAGTGGTGTCATTTACGGTGCTGTATTTGTCTAGGGTTCCGTCCGCTAGCTTCTAAAAAACTGTGGTTAGATTTATTAAGGTAGATTAAGAGAAGTTTTAGATTAGAAACAAACCATATCCTTTAATTAGACAATATGTCTAGTTATAAAATCTAAAATGGATAATTAAATTTGTTAGTAGGCTTATTAAAGCTCGAAAGGGAGTTTAATTTAGTACCATTTTAAGTAGTACAAGAAATTGTACTACTTTTTTTATTTTGAATAAAAAATAGAACCACATTTAATGTGGTTCTATTTAACAAGCATAGGGCCTATCTCTGTTACAGTTCCTGCACCTAATGTTACAACAATATCATTCTTTTCTATATTATCTTTAACATATTTAGTACATTCTTTAAAATCAGGAATATATTTAGCATCTTTTCCTAAAAAATGAATTTTATCTACTAAATCTTTAGAAGAAATGTTATATGTATTTTTTTCTCTTGCAGCATATATATCTAAAACAATAATATGGTCAAAATTGATTAAAGCATTAGCAAAATCATCTAACAATGTTTTTGTTCTACTATAAGTATGTGGTTGGAAAATAACCCAAGACTTATTATATTTTTTATTTGCTAGGGAATTATATGTCGCTTTAATCTCTGTTGGATGATGAGCATAATCATCATAAACACTAGCTATTCCATTAACTTTTCCTTTAAATTCAAACCTTCTGTGAGCTCCTGTAAATCTTTCTAAAGCTATTTGAATATCTTTTCTTTCAATGCCATATTCAGTACATATTGCAGTACAAGCTAAAGCATTTAAGACATTATGACGTCCAGGTACAGAAAGATTTAATTTTAAGAAAAATTCACCTTTATAATACACATCAAATTCTGGAAAACCATCATCATCAAAAGTAATATTTTTAGCTATAAAGTCAGCATCTTGGTTGTTTATACCATATGTATATACTTTTGCTTTTGTGTATTTAGGTAAATCCATGCAATTTTTATCATCAGCATTTGTAACTAAAATACCATCATCTGGAAGTAATTTTACATACTTAATAAAAGCATTTTTTATATTATCAAAAGTTTTAAAATAATCTAAATGGTCATTATCTATGTTTAAAATAATTTCAGCTTTAGGACTAAATTTTAAGAAACTTTCAACATATTCACAAGCTTCAATAATAAAATGTTCACTATTTCCAACTCTATAGTTTCCATTTATTGGTTTTAATAAAGCACCTACTTGAATACTAGGGTCTTTTAAAGCTTCTAGGAAACAAAGAGCAACCATAGAAGTTGTAGTTGTTTTTCCGTGAGTTCCTGAAATACAAATAGTATCTTCATAACAACGAGTAATTTCACCTAAGAAATCAGCTCTTTCTATTGTTGGAATACCTAGTCTTTTGGCTTCTAACATTTCAGGGTCATCTGGTTTTATTGCAGCAGAATAAATCACAACATCAGAACCTGCAACATCTTCTATGCTATGACCAATAACAACTTTAATTCCTTTTTTTAATAATAATTGGACAGCTTCAGAATCAGAAGTATCAGAACCTGTAACGTTAAATCCCCAGTTTTGTAGAATAGCTGCGATTCCACTCATACTAATTCCGCCGATTCCAATCATATGTATATTTTTATATTTTTTAATATGTTCTATATTTGGCATAATAAACACTCCTCTTTATGATATAGAATTATATAATTATCTCGTTAAAATTTCAAGACTTTACGCGAAAATGTATTATATATTATGAAAAAAAATAAAAAAAGTTACAATATTAATAAAATTAAATTAATAAATTTTAAATTTTTGTAAAAAAAAGAAGGAAAAACATTTTTTATGAAGAATAATATAATTGTACATAAGATTAAACGGTATGTACAAAAAAATTTTAAAACTTAAGGAAGGCGGTGCACGCAAAATGCAAATTACAGATGTACGTTTAAGAAAAGTAAATTCAGAGAACAGAATGAAAGCTGTTGCTTCTGTAACATTCGATAACGAATTCGCAGTACATGATATTAAAGTTATCGAAAGCCA
>CALXCH010000023.1 GCA_944386735.1 uncultured Clostridia bacterium | reverse complement strand
GATAATGGTCTTATTTCATCTAAAGCTCTTCCATCAACTCTTTTATGCTCATTAAATATTAATTCTCTTACACATTTTTTCTCAAATTTATTTACAGCCTCACCAAAATCTGGTTCATGTTCTTCAAAAGCTTCCTCACCAAATTTTTCTTTGTAATCTTCTTTTATTTTTTCTGTTAAGCTATCTATATTGTTATCTCTTGTTTGTTTATCTCTTTCAAGCAAAGCTGTTCTCATATCTTCTTTATAGTTTTGTTCAATAAATTCATATATATCATGATTTACTTCAAATGATTTATATTCAAATTTTGGTTTTCCTATTTCTTTTTGAATTCCAGATATAAATTCACAAAGTTTTTTAATTTCGCTATGAGCTGCTTTTATTGCTTCTAACATTACATCGTTTGGAACTTCATTTGCACCTGCTTCTATCATTGTTATTTTCTTTTCAGTAGCAGCAACTGTTAGTGTTAAATCCGATTTTTTTCTTTCAGCTTCTGTTGGATTTATTATGATTTTTCCATCTACTAAACCTACATTTACTGCAGCTGTTGGTCCATTAAATGGTATGTCTGAAATTGCTAATGCTGTTGCTGCTCCTATCATTGCAGCTACTTCTGGTGAATTATCTTGTTCTACACAAAGAACTGTTGCATCAACTACTACATCATTTCTAAAATCTTTTGGGAATAGTGGTCTTAGTGGTCTATCTATAGCTCTTGCAGTTAGTATTGCTTTATCACTTGGTTTTCCTTCTCTTTTTAAGAATCCTCCTGGTATTTTTCCTACTGAATATAATTTTTCTTCAAATTCTACTGATAATGGGAAAAAGTCAATCCCTTCTTTTGGTTCTTTTGAAGCTGTTACATTTACTAATACGCATGTATCTCCATAACGTACTAGAACGCTTCCATTGGCAAGTCCCGCCATTTTGCCAGTCTCGATTACTAATTTTCTTCCGGCTAATTCTGTTTCATAAGTTTTAAACATATTTTACTCCTTCTTTCCTTGTGCCAAGTTAGTTTAATTGTAACCTCTATAATATATTAAATATTAATAATTTAATAAAAAATTTAAATTTTCTTAATACATTATACAAGTTACCTAATTCCAACTTGGTCACAAAATAATATTTTCTTGATAAAAGCCCGTGCTTAAGAAGCATAGGCTTTTATACTTATTAACTATTTTCTTAATCCTAATTTTTCAACGATTGCTCTATATCTATTAATATCTTTTTTAACTAAGTAATTTAATAGATTTCTTCTTTTACCAACCATTTTTAATAAACCACGTCTTGAATGGTTATCTTTTTTATGAACTTTTAAGTGTTCTGTTAATTCGTTGATTCTTTCTGTTAAAAGAGCTATTTGAACTTCTGGTGAACCAGTATCATTTTCATCTCTTTTATATGTGTTAATTATTTCTTGTTTTCTTTCCTTTGTCATCATTTTAAATACACCTCCTACTTTCTTTATTCCTTAAGCTGAGTTTAAAGCTGGTGTAACCTAAAAACTAAGCATAAGGTATTACGACATATCTATTTTACTATATTTTACACAATATTGCAAGTGTTTTATAAATTATTTTTTACTTAAGAAAAAGGAAGGGACACTCCTTAAATTTCTAATTTCGTAATAAATTATAAAAATGATACAAAACCCCTTCCTCCATTTGTCTTATTCCACACTCTTTAAGCTTTCTATCATGTCTATTTTCTTTAATGCAAAATATGTTACAAAGTTAACAATTAAAGTAAATGCAATTGTAATTAATGCTGAATATACATAGCTTAGTGGCTCTATTGTTCTATTAAATCTAAGCATATTTATTTCACATGTTCCTAATATATAGTAATTTAAAAAATATCCCGCAACTAACCCTAGTACAATTCCGATTACTGTTAAAATTGTTGTTTCCCTTGCTACATAATCATAAACTTCTTTATCATAAAATCCTAAAACTTTTATTGTTGCAAGTTCTCTTATTCTTTCACTAATATTTACATTTGATAAGTTATATAAAACTACAAATGCAAGAAGTCCTGCAGATACTATTAGCACTACAACAACATAATTTAGAGACTGCATTGTTTCATCTAGTGATCTTATTGCTGTTGATATTAGTGATACAGATGATATTTCATCATATCCCATTAGGTCTTTTGCTAAACTATCCTCTTGTTCTTCTGATAAGTCGTTATCTTGAGCTAATAAAACGTTAGATTCATACTCTTTATTATATAAATTTTCATACAATTCTTTTGACATATATACATAGTGATAAACATAATTTTCTACAACATTTGAAATAGTTACCTCTGTTTGGTTTCCATCACTATCTTGCAAAGTAATTGTATCTCCTGCTTTTACTCCTAATAATTGTGCAACTTTATCTGTTAAACATATTTCGTTATCGTTTAATATTAATTTTTCTTTTGTATCTAAATCTACTATATTTATTACTCCATCTAAAGAATTTTTATCTTCTGGAACTATTATTTGAACATCTTCTTCAACTCCATTTTTTACTGCAGTTTCAGTTGTCATATAAGTTTCTATAACCTTTATTATTTCATCTTTTTGTTCTAAATTATTTTTTAACCTTTCTATTTGACTTTCTTCTAATCCATCTTTTAAACTTATTTGAAGGTCATAGTTAAATACATGCTCATATTGGTCTGGCATAATCCTACTAATAGAATCTTTTAGTCCAAATCCTGTAAGTATTAAAGCTGTACAACCTAATATTCCTATTATTGTCATCAAAAATCTTTTCTTATATCTAAATATATTTCTAATTGTTACTTTACTTGAAAAACTAAGTCTTTTCCAAATAAATGGTATTCTTTCTAATAAAACTCTTTTTCCTATCTTAGGAGCTTTTGGCCTCATAAGTATTGCCGGAGTTTCTCTTAACTCTCTTGTTAGTGCATAAATAGTTGCACCTACTATACAAACAAATATTAAACCAAGTCCCATTGTTCCAAATTTCCAGTTGAATTGCAATGAAACATCTCCTATTTGATACATCATAGAGTACATTAGCCATATTATTTTAGGAAGTAATATAAATCCTACACACATTCCAAGTATTCCACCAATTACACTAGCTAAACTTGCATACATTACATATTTACTAGCAATTTGAAACTTATTATATCCTAATGCTTTTAAAATTCCTATTTGTGTACGTTGTTCTTCTACCATTCTAGTCATTGATGTTAATGATATTAATGTTGCAACTATAAAAAATACTATTGGGAACACTTGCCCTAAATTTTTTATACTTTCTGTATCTTGTATAAAACTTGCATAACCAGCATTTTGTTCTCTATCTAAAACATACCATGTTGGTTTCTCTATTTTTGCTATTTTGTCTCTTGCATCAATTAATTCTGCCTCTGCGTCAGATAGTTGTTTATTTACCTCCTCTTTTTGTTTTGTAAGTTCTTCCTCCCCACTAGCTATTTCTTTTTTTGATGCTTCTAATTTATCTTTAGCAGCTTGTATTTGTGCAATAGTAGAACTTTTTGTTTTGTTATATTCTTTTTCTTGTTCTTCTATTTCCTTTTTAGCAGCTTCTATTTGATTTTTTCCATCTTCTATTTTTTGTTTTCCAGATGTTATCCCATTTTCTATTTCAGTTATTCCAGCAATAAGTGTATTTTTATTTGCTTCCAAATTTGCTATTTGTGCCTCACAAGCTGTTTTTTGTCCTTGCAATGATTCTAAACTTCCAGCATCTATATTGGGGTTGTTTAACGCTGCTAAAATTCCGTTATATGTTTGATTTGCTGTATCTAAAGCACTATTTACGGTATCTAGCTTACTTTCAAGGGCTGATTTTTGTTGTTCTAAAGATTGGAATTGTTCATTAGCCCCAGCTTCTTCTTGATTTAAAGTATCTTCATTTTTACTTATTTCTTCTTTTGCATCTGCTATTTTCTTTTCAGCATCAGCAAATTCTTTATTGGCTTTTTCTTCATTATCGGCAATTTCTTTTTCTCCATCTTCTATCTGTTTTTTACCATCTTCAATCTCTTTTTCTGCTTTTGCTATCTCATCTTCTGCTTCTTGCTTTTTATCATTATATTCTTTTTCTGCATCCTCTAACTTAGTAGTTGCATTATCTATTAACTCATTTTGTCTTGCTTGTTCTCTTTCATCTTTTATTTCTTCTATTTTACTCTTAGTATTACTTATTAATTCTTTATATTCATCACTAGATGTTTCAAGTTTTTCTGAATCTTTTACTTTTACATATATATTTGTATACACATCTTTTGCATTTATATTATCTTTATTTATGTACATATAATAATTTATTTTTCCAGAACCTAATGTACTAGTTCCTCTATCTCTTGATATATAAAGTGCACTCCTAACAGTTCCAACAATTTTCATTTCATTATTTACTAAATATGGTATTTCTTCGCCATCATCATTTTCAGTATCTTCTATTTGTACTTCTATTGTATCACCTATTTTCTTACCGGTTTGAGTTAAAAAATTAGGCTCTACTACACATTCGGAAGTATTTTCTGGTAATTTTCCTTCTAGTAATTGTGGTTTATTGATATCTTCAGTGCACATTACTTTAACAATTTCTTCACTATTATCTATTTCAACTTTTCCATCTGTTTCGTATGTTCCAATAACTTTATCTACATTTTCTATTTTTGAAATTTCATTTATATCATCTTGTGTTAAACCTAAAGTAGACATCACTTGTATATCATAAACATTTTGGCTATCGTAATATTTATCTATGGTATCTACCATATCAGGTGAAGTTGCTCTAATTCCCGCAAAGAAACCAACACCTAAAAAAGCCATTAATAAAATTGATAAAAATCTTTTATAGGTATTTTTTATTTCTTTTATATTATCTTTCATAAGTGCTTTTTTCATTTGCTTCACCTCCTACGTAAAATGTCGCGTTGGGGACGTTTCCTTTGCGACATTTAGTCGTTTTGGAAATGCATCTTACCATTCTATTTCTTCTACTGGTTTTGGATTTTCATTTATTTCTATTTTTTCTGCTGTTCCATTCTTAAAGTGTATTACTTTATCTGCCATTGGTGCTAGTGCACCATTATGTGTTATTATTAACACTGTCATATTTTCTTTTCTTGCTGTATCTTGCAATAATTTTAATATTTGTTTTCCTGTTTTATAGTCTAATGCTCCTGTTGGCTCATCACATAATAATAGCTTAGGATTTTTAGCTATTGCTCTTGCTATTGCAACTCTTTGTTGCTCCCCTCCTGATAATTGTGAAGGAAAATTGTTCATTCTATCTTTTAAACCAACTTTTTCTAATACTTCTTCTGGGTCTAATGAATCTTTACAGATTTGAGTTGCAAGCTCTACATTCTCTCTTGCCGTTAGATTTTGAACTAAATTATAAAACTGGAATACAAATCCTATGTCATTTCTTCTATATCCAATTAATTCCTTATTTTTTAATTTTGTTACTTCTTTTCCGTCTACTATTACTCTCCCTGATGTTGCTGTATCCATTCCACCCAAAATATTTAAAGCTGTTGTTTTTCCAGCTCCTGATGGTCCAACAATTACTACTAATTCTCCTTTTTCTATTTGGAAATTAGTATCATTTAATGCATTTATTTTTATTTCTCCCATTTCATATATTTTATTAACATTTTTAAACTCTATATAAGGCATACTTATCACCTCTTATTCTAATGTATCTATATAAAAAATTATACCATATTTTTCTATTTTTTGAAAGCTTTTTTGCCTTATTTAAAGTATATTTTTCTGTAAATTTTTGATGAACAAAATGCTAAAAAACCTACTAAAATAAGTAGGATTACACTATATATTCTATTTTATTATTAGGAAAATATTTATTCATTTGTTCTCTTAAAAATATTTCTCCATCTTTTTTATATTCTTCTTTATATCTATATTTTCCTCTCCCTCCACCTCTCATTATTTCTTTGTTGTACAGGTTGATAGCATTTGGAAAAGCTTCTTCATTTATTTTAGTATGAACATAGCTATAAGTCATAAAAATTATCTCAAAAAAAGCTTCTTTTTTCACTTTTTTAGATAACTTACTATCTAATATTTTTATTAATTCTAAATATAAATCTTTCCAGTTTTCAACCATTATAACCGGTGCAATTAGAATTCCCACATCATATCCCGCTTCTTTTAATTTATTTATAGCCTCTATTCTGTTATCTAGCCTAGATGTTCCAAATTCTACTCTATTTATTATATATTCAGGATTAACGCTCATTCTGACAGTTACTTTTCCTTTATGGTCTAAGTTTAAAATATCGTCTACCATATCAAATTTAGTTGGAAATGTTAGCCTTCCTTTTGTAGCATTCTTAAAATTTTCTATTGTCCAAACTAAATTCTCCGTAATACTATTTTCTAAAACTAGATCGCTATTGCTTCCAATTTCAAAAGTCAATTCTTTCTCAGATTTCTCTGCTGTTTTTATTATTTTATCTAGCATCTGCTCTCTATTTACAAATAATCTCAAATAGCTACATTTATTGTAATTACATACTAAATAGCAATACATACAAGCTGCTGTGCAACCAGATGAGGTATATGGAACTAAATAATCTGAGGTTTTATGATTTTCTACAAATTTATGTGTTTTTCTAACTCCTATTATTAAGTTTCTTTTCATATCCATAAATTCTTTATTGGATTTTTTTCTCATTTCTTCAATATTGTTATGGTTTTCTATCTCTACTTTGGGAACATCTTTATACTTTTCCATTAACTCTTTTCCTAATTGATAATTAATTATTTCTTTCTCATAATAAATAGCTTTCGGTTTAAACATATTTTATCCTCCATAAAATATAGTTTAACCAAAAGCCATCATTTAATTCTTTTATTTTTCTATTCTTTCATAAGTTACGAAATAATAATCTAAATCATTATTTTCATCTTTTATTCCTTTTTCCCTTGCTACTTCTTTCCAAACTTTGCTATCGATTCTTGGGAAAAATGTATCTCCATCAAAGTCTCTTTCTATTTCTGTTACATACATTTTCTTTACATATGGCATAAGGAAGTTATATATCATTGCTCCACCTATTACAAATGCTTCTTCTTTTCCTTCTATTAAATCTTGTATTTGAAGTAATGAATGAACAACTTCTACATTTTCATCTTCCACCTTAAAATCAGGATTTTGACTAAATATTATATGTTTTCTATTAGGAAGCGGTTTTCCTAAAGACTCAAATGTTTTTCTTCCCATAATTATAGTATGACCTGTTGTTAAATTTTTAAAATGTTTTAAATCTTCTGGCAAATGCCAAATCATTTTGTTATCTTTTCCTATTATATTATTTTTTGCTTTTGCTACTATTATACTAAGCATTTTCTTCCTCCTTGCAAATGCTGTTTTTTGGGACGGGGTCAAAAAACAGCACTATTTTATTAGTTATTTTATTTTTCATTTCTATTCTTTTATTTTATCCAATGCTGTTTTTTGACCCCGTCCCAAAAAACAGCAAAACAACTTTATTCTGCTACTGGTATTTTTCCTATTTTAACTTCCTTTTGATAATCATATCCTTGTATCTCAAAGTCTTCTACTTTAAAACTATAAAAGTCTTTTGTGTCATTATGTATAACTAACTTTGGACAAACATCTACTGGTTTTGCTTCTTCTATCAATTTCTTTACCATAGGAATATGTCTATCATATATATGGCAATCTCCTATATTATGTGTTAAAGTTCCAACTTCTAATCCTGAAACCTTAGCAAACATATATTGAAGTGCTGCATATTGCATAACATTCCATCCATTTGCTGTTAGCATATCTTGTGAACGTTGATTTAATATTAAATGTAATTTTCCTTCTTTTACAAGCCATTGTGTCCCATAAGCACATGGTTCTAGGTTCATATCTTTTAACTCTGCATGATTAAATATATTTGTCATAATTCTACGACTAGATGGATCATTTTTTAATAGGTAAAGTACATAATCTACTTGATCCATCTCTTTTAAACCTTGCTTTGTTTTAAACTCATATTTTTTTCCTAATTGATAACCATATGCTTTTCCTATGCTTCCATTTTCATCAGTCCATTGATCCCATATATGTGAATTTAAGTCTTTTACATTATTTGATTTTTTTTGCCATATCCACAATATTTCATCTATTGCTTTATATACTGTTTTTGAATTATTTCTAAGTGTTATCATTGGAAATTCTTTTCCAACATCATATTTATTACTAACACCCACTATTGAAATGTAGTTAGCTTCACTTCCATCTTCCCATCTTGTACGCACATGAGTTCCTTTTGAAGAATAGCCATGCTCCAAAATTTCTTTGCAAGTATCTATAAAATTTTTATCTGCTTCAGTCATTTTAGTCTTCCTCCTTTTTTTCTAATTCTACTAAGTTTCTTGCCATTTGAACACCTGCTGCTGATGCCATCATAAGTCCTCTTGTCATTCCTCCACCATCTCCTATACAATACAAATCTTTAATACTTGTTTCAAATTTCTCATCTATAAAAACTTTATTGCTATAGAACTTAATTTCAGGTGCATATAGTAAATTATGTGGATCTGCAAAGCCTTCTACAATTTTATCCATTGCATTTATGAAACCTAAAATATCCTTCATTGTTCTATATCCTATTGCAAATGTTATATCTCCTGGTACTGCTGATTTTAATGTTGGAACCACATCGTTTGTATCTAGTTCTTCTTGCCATGTGCGTTTTCCTCTACGAATATCCCCTAAACGTTGTACTAGTATTGCACCATTTCCTAATTCATTTAAGTTTTTTGCAACATTTTTACCATAATCAATTGGCTTATTAAATGGATGTTTAAAATTATGTGATACCAAAATTGCTAAATTTGTATTTGTACTTTTCTTATCTTTATATGAGTGTCCATTTACTAATGATAAATTATCATCATAAACTTCTTCTGATACAAATCCACTAGGATTTTGGCAAAATGTTCTTACTTTATCTCTAAATGGATAAGGTCTACCAATGAATTTTCCTTCATACAAATACTTATTTACATCTTTCATAACCTCATCTTTAAGCTCATATCTTACACCAATATCTACTGCTCCTGGTTCTGTTTTTATTTTATATTTGTCACACATATTTGAAAGCCAATCTGCACCTTTTCTTCCAACAGCTAAAACTACTTTTTTTGCATAAAGTTCTTTTTCATCTTTTGGATTATTTGCATTTCTAATTCTTACACCTTTTATTTGGTTATCCTCTATTATCAAGTCTTCTACTACTGTTTCATATTTCATTTCAATATTGTTTTCTTCTAAAAAGTCTTGAATTCTTTTATATATTTCATGGCTTTTTTCTGTTCCTAAATGTCTTATTGGGATGCCTATTAAATTAATATCCTCTTTTGCAGCTTTTCTCTTTAATTTATCAATTTGTTCTTTATATTTTGTTCCTTCTAAATGTTTATCTGCACCAAATTTTAAATAAACTTGATCTGCATAGTCAATTAATTCTTTTGTTTTTTCTACGCCTATATATTTATGTAAGTTTCCTCCAACATAAATATCATCATCTTCCTTGTTATATAGAGAAAGTTTACCATCTGAAAATGCTCCTGCCCCTGAAAAGCCACTTGTTATATTACAAAATGGTTTACATTTCATACATTCTCCTTTTTTCTCTACTGGGCAATAACGTTTTTCTACTGGTTTTCCTTCGTCTATTAGTACTACATTTTTAGCTTTATTTTTAACAATCAATTCATATGCTAAAAATATTGAACTAGGTCCCATACCTACAACAATTAAATCATACTTATCCATAAAATCACTTTCCTTTATATAAATTCTCTAGAACCATTTTAGAGTATATCATAAGGAATTATAAATTTCTACAAATTTTTACAATTTATTTTTATTAATTTTCGCTTGTTTTAAAATAGAATATACTGTACTTTTCTTCACTTCCTTACAATGTCTTGATATTGTTATCTTTCCTGGTTTTGTTTTATGTTTATATTGATAATGTCCTCCTGTTACTTTATATTTATACCAGCCATCATTAAGCAATATTTTTTCTACGTCTATAAACTTCATATGCCACCTTCTTCCTTTTTATAATTTTAATTTTAATTGAATAATTTAGAATTAAATTTTGAATATAAAATTCAAGAAAAAATAATATAAAAAATAATGATTAAATTATATCACCAATTTTGATATAATTCAATCATTTTCGTTCGACATATTTCAACAAAAAGCTACCACCATTTAGGTACATATTCTTCTTCATGTTCTCCAAGCTCTTGTATGTATCCATTTTTAAAATCTAGCTCATCTATAAAATCTTCTATTTTTCTCCACTCTTCTTTTGTAAGTTTTCTATTTATTTCACTATATTCTTCTTTTTCTTTTACTAAATATGTTGGAAAATATTGTGCCATAACACTTACATAATTTTCTTCGTCTAGATTTTCTTTAAGCCATTTTAATACTTTTTTACTATTTTCTATATTGTTTGGTAATACCAAATGCCTTACAATTATTCCTTTTTCCATTATTCCATTTTCATTTATTTTAGTTTTTCCTACCTGTCTTTGCATCTCTAAAATTGCTTTTGTTGCAATTTCAAAATAATTATCCACTTTTGAATATTTTTTAGCTAATTCATTTTCTGCATATTTTAAATCTGGTAAATAAACATCAACATATCCATCTAACATTTTTATAGTATCAACATTTTCATAACCATTTGTATTATATACAATTGGAAGTTTTAGTCCATTTTTCCTTGCACTTTTTATTGCTTCTATTATTTGATAAATATAACTTGTTGGAGTTACTAAATTTATATTTTCGACACCTTTTTCTTGTTGTTTTAAGAAAATCTCAGCTAGTTCTTCAATCGTCATTTCTTTTCCTTTTCCTTGTTGACTAATCTCACAATTTTGGCAAAATACACAATTTAAATTACAATTTGAAAAAAATACTGTGCCAGAACCTTTAGTTCCACTAATACATGGTTCTTCAAAATTATGTGTAGAGTAAAGTGCTACTTTTATTTTTTCTCCTGATTTACATCTTCCTATTTTTCCTTCTAATCTATTAATTCCACATTTATGGGGACATATTTTACATTGTTTTAACTGTTCTAACATTTTACATTCCTTCAACTTTTTGTAAACTCAAATTATTACTTTCTTGTTTTAAATATACTTTCTTTTTAGCAAATCTATCTTTATTATTTTTTACAATTCCTTGCATATTTGTTTCACTATCACTTGTTGCAACTCTTCCTATTTCTTCATCACTTGTGTTTCTTATTATAACACTATCTTCCTCAGAATAATCTTCTAGATATTCTATAATTTCTACTTCATAACCTGTATCTGTTTTATTTATATTATCTAATAAAAAAGAATCTTCTTTCTCGTCTAACTCCACCTCTGTTGCTATATATTTATTAGTTTCACTATTATACTCAAAACTACTATTTCCTTCTTTTGGGAATTCTTTATTAAAATTATCTCCAAATATTATTTTTGCCTCTTCTTCTATTTCTTCATATGTAACCTCATAATTTTCTAAGTTATTTTTTACAACTTCCCAAACCCATTTATCATCTGCACTATTTATATCCTCAAATTCTGGTAGTGCGTCTCCTGTAACTTCTTTCCACATATACACACTTGATATTGTTTTTTCTATATTTTGTACTTCCTCAATGCTTACATTATTATTTTCATTATTTTGTATTCTTACATTTCTGTATATTACCATTCCGAACAAAAATAACTACTAATATTCCTATAATTATAAGCATTTTACGCATTTTTCTACCTCCATTTATAATTTTCCTTTTTTATTTTATCATACCATTTTTTTAGTTACAATATTCAATTACAATTTTTTACTGTTTTATTTAAAAAATCACATAGGATAATATTTCCTATGTGATAGATGTGTCCCAAATGCGACAAAATGTGTTCATGGGGACGTTTCCTTTGAACACATTTTGTCGCATAAGGAAACGTCCCTATTGCGACATTGGCCAATCTATTTCTGCTTTAAATAAATCACCATCTATTATTATATTAAATTTTCCTCCTTGAATTTCTGTTAGGCTTTTTGCAATTGATAGTCCAAGTCCGCTTCCTTCTGTATACCTTGATTTATCTCCTCTAACAAATCTTTGCATTAGCTCATCACTACTTATGTTTAACTTATCTTTTGAAATATTTTTTATACTTATATTTATATAATTGTGACTATTATTACTATTAGTATTATCCTTATTTTTATTATTTTCTGTTACATCTATATACACCCTAGAACCTTCTAGTGCATATTTTGTTATATTACTAAATAGGTTCTCTATTATTCTATATAAATATCTACTATCTGCTTTTATTTTTATATCACTTTCAGGCATTCCTACTTCTATTTTTAAATCTTTATCCTCAAATCTATCTTTAAATTCTCCTATTGTTTGATTAAATAGTTCTTTTATATCTATACTTTCAAAATTTAGTTTAACATTTCCTGAAGATACTTTTGAGGCTTCTACTAAATCTTCTGTTAATTTCTTTAATCTTTGTGATTTTTTATCTAGTATGTCTATATATTCTTTTACTTTTTCATCTTGGATATTTTCTTTCTTTAATAAATCTACATAGTTTATTATTGATGTTAGAGGGGTTTTTATATCATGTGATACATTTGTTATTAATTCTGTTTTTAATCTTTCTGATTTTAGACTTTCTTGAATTGCATTTGAAAATCCATTTGCTATATCATTTACATATATAGCCATTTCTTTTAATGCTCCTCTTAATTCATCTTCATTTAACCTAACATCATTTTTTCCTTCGTAAATATCTTTTAGAGCTTTTTTTATCTTTTCTTGGTCTAATATATATTTTTTTATTTTATAATATGCCCATATCCAAAATCCTATTAATAATATTATTGCTATTCCTGTATAGAATAAACAAGCTAGCATAATACTTATAACTATAAATAATAAATAATACCAAAATAGTTTCTTATTTTCAGTTGTTTTTTCATCTAATGTATCAAATAATATTTTTAATTTTCTATAACACCATCTTACTATTTTATATACTAAGAAACTTTTTATAAACTTCTTTGCTTTTATTCTTTTTATTGTAGTTACTCCAATTATTGCACACATTGCATAACATACTAAATATCCTAAAGCTCCTACTAGTAAAAAAACATAATTAATTGTCCTACCTATATTGGCTGTAACTGCTAAAGCAATACTTAATATCATTAAACATACAAATACAAGAACTTCATAAGGTACTCTATCTATTGAATTTAATGATATTCCTTCTTCTCCTTCTTTATGTCCAATTGACCAAAATAGATATATTGCAATTACTATTAATAATCCTATGCTTAATATAGTCCCATAAATAGGTGCTGTTCTATTTTCTAACATATATGTGTATAGTGTTTCATTTAATCCATAGGCTGAATATTCTTCTGCATTCGTTACATCACATGAACTATATATATCATAGTCACTTATACTATAAGAACTATCTGTTTGTTTTTCCATTGCATATATAAAACTATAATTATATTTTATATTCTCATTATCTAAATAGTTTATGTTTGTATCTACTACTCCATCTACATAATCCCAATATACTTTTTTATTTTTCATGTTTTGCTTTTCTTGTTCATAATCTTCACTTTTTATATTCGTATACATTGTTCCTGTTTGTTTATCTATGATTATGAAATTAACATATGCTGGAATTCCTAAATAGTAATTATTCGTTATTCTATAGTCTGTATAATAATAAGGTGTTTTTCCCTCTTCATTTATTTCTACAAAATTTGTGCTTTCATCATTTTTCTCTCTATTACAAGCTCCGAAGTCTATTTACAACAAAATAAAAATATTCATTTGCAAATTGTTCACTTTCAAAATACTCTGTTCCACTTTTAGTGTCTCCATATTCATTTAAAAACGATAAATGAAATATACTAAAAAATAGAACTGCAGCCATTATTGGAATTAGTATATAGCATAATATCTTTAGTATAGACGAATTTCTAAGCTTTTCCATATATATTTTCACCTCCTATTTTTCATCTTCTATTTTATATCCCACTCCCCAGATTACTTTTAAGTATCTTGGTTCTTTAGGATTTATTTCTATTTTTTCTCTTATATGACGTATATGCACTGCTATTATATTTTCTGCTCCAAATCCTTCTTCGTTCCATACGTTCTCATAAATTTGAGGTATTGAATATACTTTTCCTTTATTTTGAAGCAAGAATTTTAATATATTAAATTCTGTTGCTGTTAATTTTACTTCTTTTCCATCTACAGTTACTTTTTTTGTATCATCATTAACAACTAATCCACCTGTTTTATATACATTACCTTCTTCTTCTTTCTTTAAAGACCCAAAACTCACATATCTTCTTAAAACTGAATTTACTCTTGCAATTAGTTCTAATGGATTAAATGGTTTTGTTATATAATCATCTGCACCAAGATTTAGACCACCTATTTTATCATAATCTTCTGATTTTGCAGATAACAATATTACTGGTATTGTTTTATTTTTTCTTAGATCTTCTAATGTTTCTAATCCATCTTTTTTTGGCATCATTATATCTAATATTATTAAATGTATTTCATTAGAATTAACAATATCTAATGCTTCTTCTCCATTATAAGCTTTTAAGATATTATATCCTTCCTTCTTTAAATAAATTTCTATTGCTCCTACTATTTCCTTATCATCATCTACTACTAATATGTTATACATTCCTAACCTCCTAAAACCTTTTATTTCCTACACTAATAGTATACCACAGAATTTATTAATAAAAAATAGAGGAATTATTAATTTTTAATTAAGAAAAAGAAAAATAACAAGAAATAATTTCTTGTTATCTTCTTACTCCCTCAATATGTATAAATCTAATCTTTTTAAAAACATATTCTGATATTGGTTTATCATAGCTATCAAATGTATGTGATGCTATTTTTATTTCTGATAAATCATATAAATTTTTTATATTCACTATCATTAAACTATGCATATACTTAATACCATCAAAAGAAAGTTGTGCAATATCTCCAAGTTGCATCTTTTCTTGACTTACTTCTTTTCCAAATGGTCCTACTTCTTTATTATTCACTAAAAAATTATATAAATATTCTACTCCTGTCCATGATGGCGATTTATTATTACCATTTATATAATACCAACCCAAATTTTTCTTATAATTCATAACTTTTGAACCTGCATATAAACATTGTGATATAAAATTCGTACAATCTCCGCCAACACTATCAAAATTATAATATTTATCATTTCTTTTATATGCCCATTTTCTAGCATATTCTATAGCAGCTTTTCTATCATATTCTATAAACTTCATATTATCACCTAATTTACAATATGAGAAAGAAAAAAGAAGTGTTCTTACTTTTAGAACACTTCCTACATTTATGCTGTTTCCTTGTTTCCCTCTGGTGTTTGTCTTTTCTTTTTAATTATTGGCTTTCTGATATTTTCTTTTTCTCCTTCTATTATTTTAGGTCCTGATTTTCCTAAAACTGTATCTCTAGTTATAATACATTTTTCTATATTTGGATTAGAAGGTATATCAAACATAATATCTCTCATTATTTCCTCTATAATAGAACGAAGACCTCTTGCACCTGTTTTTCTTTCAATTGCTTTATCAACAATTGCTTCCAGTGCTTCTCTTTCAAATACTAGTTCTACACCATCTATTTCAAATAATTTTTGATATTGTTTTACTAAAGAATTTTTAGGTTCTTGTAAAATCTTAATTAAAGCTTCTTTATCCAAATCTTGCAAAGTTGCAATAATTGGTAATCTTCCTATAAACTCTGGTATCAATCCAAACTTTAACAAATCTTGAGGCAATAATTCTTTAAATACTTCGTATTTATCCTCTTCTTTTTTAGTTTGAACTCTTTTACCAAAACCAATTTCTTTTTCTCCTGTTCTTTCTTTAATAATATTTTCTAGTCCTTCAAATGCCCCACCACATATAATTAAGATGTTTTCTGTATTTATTTGTATTAATTCTTGGTTTGGATGTTTTCTTCCACCTTGAGGTGGCACTGAAGCTACTGTTCCTTCTATAATTTTAAGTAATGCCTGTTGAACACCCTCACCACTTACATCTCTTGTTATAGAAACGTTTTCTGATTTTCTTGCAATTTTATCTATTTCATCAATATAAATAATTCCTTTTTCTGCCTTTTCTACATCTCCATCAGCAGCTTGAATTAGTTTTAAAAGAATGTTTTCAACATCTTCTCCAACATAACCTGCTTCTGTTAGAGTTGTCGCATCAGCAATTGTAAATGGAACTTTTAATATTTTTGCTAAAGTTCTTGCAAGTAAAGTTTTTCCACATCCTGTAGGTCCAAGTAATAAAATATTACTTTTTTGTATTTCTACGTCATCATCTTTTTTATTTGCTTCTTCATGCGCAATTCTTTTATAATGATTATAAACAGCAACAGATAAAGTTCTTTTAGCCTCATCTTGTCCTATTACATAATCATCTAATATTGCTTTTATTTCCTTTGGTGTTGGTAGATTATTTAGTTCATTTAATGTATATCCAGCTTTTTCATCATCATATAGTTCTGCCTCTATAATACTATTACATAATTCTACACATTCATCACAAATATATACTCCTGGACCTGCTACTATTTTTCTAACATTCTCTTGTGCTTTACCACAAAAAGAACATCTTACACTTCTTGGTTTATCATTTTTTGCCATAAGACTCTCCTTTTTATATTTATTTTTTACTATTTTCTTTTGTCCATAATTCCATCTATTAATCCGTAATTTAAAGCTTCCTCAGCTGTCATATAATTATCTCTTTCTGTATCTTTTTCAATTTGCTCTACTGTTTGACCTGTCCTATCACTTAAGAATTTAGTTAATTTCTCTCTTGTCTTTACTAAATGGTCTGCATGTATTTTAATTTCTGTTGCTTGACCAGAAAGTCCGCCACCACCGATTAATGGTTGGTGAATCAATATTTCAGCATTAGGTGTTGCAAATCTTTTTCCTTTTTCTCCTGCAGCTAAAAGAGCTGCACCCATACTAGCTGCCATACCAATACAAATTGTTGATACTGGGCATGTTATATAATTCATTGTATCTATTATTCCCATTCCATCTGTAATAGAACCACCTGGTGAATTAATATATAAACTAATTTCTTTTTCTGGATCTTCTGACTCTAAGAATAGTAATTGTGCTATTACTAAACTTGATGTAGTTGGATTAACTTCTTCTCCTAAAAATATAATTCTATCTTTTAATAATCTTGAGAAAATATCATATGATCTTTCTCCTTTACTAGTTTGCTCAATAACATAAGGTACTAAACTATTTTTTTCTAACATTTTATCTTTCCTCCTTTAAATGTCGCATTGGGGACGTTTCCTTATGCGACAAAATGTGTTCAAAGGAAACGTCCCTATTGCGACATTTTGTCGTATCTGGGACACATCCTCCCTAAGACTTCATTTTAATATATATTACAAATCATTAATTATTACAAAAAAGCTGGGGCTAAAACTTTACTAATAATTTTATCCCCCAGCATTTTTTACTATTTCATTTTTGCATTTTTTACTAAGAAATCAATTGCTTTTTCTGATTCTATTCCTTCTTTTAGATAATTTCTTACATTTTCATTTTTTAAGAATGTTTCGTCATTTTCTCTACCATAATTTTTAGCCATTTCTTTTACTTTGTCATCTACTTCTTTATCTGTTGCTTCTATTTTTTCTGCTTTTATAACTGCTTCTAGTGCTAATCTTGATTTTATTCCTTCGATTGCTTGAGGTTCGTATTCTTTTCTCATTTCTTCTTCAGTTTTACCTAACATTTTTAGGTATTGATCTAATTTTAATCCTTGATATGATAGACGTTGTTCAAAGTCTTTTAACATATTATCAACTTCTGTTTCTATCATTCCTGATGGTATATCTACCTTTGTATTTTCACAAAGAGCTTTTATTACAGCTTCTTCTGTTTCATATTTTGCTTTATCAGCATTTTGTTTTTCAAGTTTTGCTTTTATGTCTTTCTTTAAGTCGTCTAATGTATCAAATTCACTTACATCTTTTGCAAACTCATCATCAAGTTTTGGTAATTCTTTTTTCTTTATTTCGTGTAATTTTACTTTAAATACTGCATCTTTTCCAGCTAATTCTTTTGAGAAATATTCTTCTGGGAATTTTACATTTATATCTTTTTCTTCATCAATTTTCATTCCAATTACACCGTCTTCAAATCCTGGTATAAATGTATTACTTCCTAATTCTATATCATAGTTTTCAGCTTTTCCACCTTCAAAAGCTTTACCATCTGTAAATCCTTCGAAATCTATAGTAACTGTGTCTCCTTTTTTAGCTGCCCTATCATCAATTGATATTAATCTACTATTATGCTCTTGCATATGTTCTAATTCATGATTTATATCGTCATCTGATACATTATACTCAATTTTTTTAATTTCTATACCTTTATATTTTCCAAGCTCTGCTTCTGGTTTTGTTTGCATTACTACTGTAAATATTAAATCTTTCCCTTTTTCTATTTGTTTAATATCTACTTCTGGTCTAGAAACAACTTCTACTTTATTTTCAGCTACTGCTTCTTCTAAAGCTTCTTGAGCTACTTCATTAAATGCATCTTCATAGAAAATTTCTTTTCCATAATATTTTTCTACTATTTGCATTGGTGCTTTTCCTTTTCTAAATCCTGGTATATTAAAATATTTTGCACTTTTGAAATATACTTTTTTTATAGCATCATCAAATTTTTCAGCTTCTACTGTTATTTCAAATTTTACTTCATTTGCATTTTCTGTTTTTTCTAATTTACATTTCATCTCATTCAATCCTTTCTTTTTTTCCTATAGCTTATTTATTATAACACATTTTTCCTAATTTGCAAGGAATTTTTGATAATTTTCAAAAAATACTTGTTTTTTTTATAGTTTTATGATAAACTTGTTTATAGTCAATTTATTTATGAAAAATTTAGGAGGTGCAATAGATAATGGCAAAATGTGAAATTTGTGATAAACAACCTAGTCATGGAAAAAAACTTAGCATTACTCGTTCTCATATAAGTAAAAGATCACCACGTACTTGGAAACCAAACTTAAGAACTGTTAAAGCTGAAATAGATGGTGAAGTAAAAAGAATTCATGTATGTGCTAAATGTTTAAAAAATGGAAAAGTAAAAAGAGCTTAATTTGTACTGAACCCAAAAAATTGGACATTTTTTGATTAGGTACTAGGCAACTTGGGAATGAACTCTGTATTGTACAGAGCTCATTCCTTTTAATTTGCCCTTTATCCTTTTATTATTATAATAATCTATATATTCTATTATATCTTTTTCTAACTCCTCTATTGTTTTATATTCTTTTATATAAAATAATTCTGATTTTAGTAATCCGAAGAAGTTTTCTGCTAGTGAATTATCTAAACAATTTCCTTTTCTTGACATACTTTGTCTAATTCCTTTTTCCTTTAATAAATGTTGATATTGTTTCATTTGATATTGCCATCCTTGGTCTGAATGTAGTATTAAATTTGTATCATCTGGTATTTTTCTAAAAACCTTTTCTAACATATCTACTACTTGTGCAAATACTGGATGTCTTGATAAATTATAGCTTATTACTTCTCCATTAAATAAATCTACTATTGGTGATAAATAAAGTTTCTCATTATGTACTTTAAATTCTGTTACATCTGTAACCCATTTTTGATTTGGTTCTTCAGCTTCAAATTCTCTATTCAATAGATTATCACAAATTTTTCCTACTTCACCTTTATATGATTTATATTTTTGTGCTCTTATGAAACATTGTAATCCTAATTCTTTCATAAGTTTTGAAACTGTTTTATGATTAATATTAAAACCTCTATTATGAAGTTCCATAGTCATTCTTCTATATCCATATCTTCCTTTATTTTCGTGATAAATAGCTGTAATTTCTTCTTTTACTTCTTTATATTTATCTGGTTCTTTCATTCTATTTAATTGATAGTAAAATGTACTTCTTGTTACTTCTGCATATTTTAACAAAGCCTCTAATTTAAATTCATGCCTTAATTCATCTATTACTATTACTTTTTCGGATGTTTTGGCTTTGTCCTTTCCTGAACTAATGCTTGCAATTTTTTTAAGTATGCATTCTCCATTCTAAGTCTTTGATTCTCTGCAATTAAGTCTTCTTCTACTTCTTTAGATAATTTCTTTTTTCTTGGTTTAGAACTCATATTCCTCTTCCTACCACGTCGCTCTTCATAAAGAGCCTGTGGACCTCCCTCATAATATATACGTTCCCATTTACTTACAACTACATCATTTGCTAAATTAAAATGAATTGCTGTTTCAAAACTTGATAAATGGTTTGTATGCATATATTCTACCACACTTTTTTTAAATTCTCCACTATATGAAGTTTTAAATTTTTTTAATAATCCTTTTTCTCCATGTTCTTCATATTTTCTACACCATTTTTGTACAGTTACTTTAGCTGGTATATTAAAATGATTAGCAGTTGATTTAAAACCATGATGTCCTTCTATACAATACTTTACTACTTCTAATTTAAATTCATTTGAATATTTAGACATAAAATGAACCCTCCTTATTAAACTTTTTTGTCTAATAATTTGGGTTCA
>CALXCH010000022.1 GCA_944386735.1 uncultured Clostridia bacterium | reverse complement strand
GGCATTTTTGAATTAATATATATAGAAGAAATGCATATTTTTCAATGGTTGAACTTTAACATAAGATGTATTTAAATTTAGTAAATACAAAGTTTTCGAATTTACTATAACGTTAAACTTTAACAAAAATTGTATTATAAAATTTACATGAGAAATACAAAAGGCTGAATTTTGGTATAGAATGCAATAATATAATTTAAAACAAAAATTAGTTTGAAATATATTGCATATCAAAGTGTTATTAGTACTTTTATGATAAATATGAACATTTTGTGAATTCTAGTACTCAAAATTTGATATTGCTAAAATTAGATGCATAATATAGTTGTAAAAAAGAAAGTGATGTTATTAAAATCAAAAAATATGAGATAACTCCAAAAGTGTCAACATGTAAAAATTAAGAAGGAGTATATTATTATGGTGATACCAAGAAGATATGATTTTGATTTATGTGAAGATATGTCAATAATCCATTTTTTAGGAAAGTGAAAGCAAATTAATGAAGACAGACATAAAGGAGAAAAAAGATAAATACATTATTGATATAGACTTACCAGGATATGAAAAAGATGGAATAAAAGTAGAATTATATCATATCAAAATATAATAGGGAATTACAACAAGGCTGTTGTTCCACTAGTTAAAGTATTTATTATATCATATCAAAATATAATAGGGAATTACAACTCTAAGCTAATAGATGTAGGAACAGGAGCAATTATATCATATCAAAATATAATAGGGAATTACAACCAAATTCTATTTCATACATCTCTTCTTTAGATTATATCATATCAAAATATAATAGGGAATTACAACTTTGGGCAAGGATTTAGTAAAAGCTATATCATTATATCATATCAAAATATAATAGGGAAGTACAACAAAATGTGGGCTAAGTCATACTTATATTTCATTATATCATATCAAAATATAATAGGGAATTACAACTTCATCAATTGTTATCTGGTAATCCGAAATATTATATCATATCAAAATATAATAGGGAATTACAACTCTTCTTGCTAGTATTAATGTTATAAACATAATTATATCATATCAAAATATAATAGGGAATTACAACAAGAACTGCAGTTGTCCTAGATATTGTTAAATTATATCATAAATAGTGGATTACAATGCTGATTTTTTACTTAGAAAACAATTTGGAATTATATCAATATCAAAATATAATAAAAAATCACAATAACAAGCACGGCATTTGTATATACCTAATTATTATATCATAATATATGAACATTATTTTTAAAAATTTTGATATTTAGTATTATAGTGAAATATAAAAAATAGGGATAATAAATAAAAAATATTTATTAATTTTTTGTAATACTGTTCTTTTTTATCATATATTTTTATTTGTGAATTTTTCATGAAAAAATATTAGAAAAGATTTAAAAATAAAAATTTATGTTATAATAAAATAGTTATGAGAAATTATAATTATAGTAATAAAAATAAAGAAAATAATTTAATAGGAAAAATTGTAAAGATAATTAAAGAAAATCCTAAAAAAGTAAAGGATTTTGTAATAGCAATAGTGGTTCTAATAATAATATCAATAGGAGTTCAAATGATAGTTGAAGAAGCTAAAAAACAAAAATATGTAGTATATGATGGAGAAAATTTGAATGAAGCTAAATATCCGGGATATAAGGAGTTAATGGATAAATTGATGGAAGAACATCCTAATTGGACTTTTACTTTATTTTATACTAAATTAGATTGGAACGATGTTATAGAAAATGAAGGTCATTCTGATACGAGGATATATCCACTTAATCTAATTCCAGATTCAAGCGATTATCCAGAAGATTGGAGATGTGAAATAGATAAGGATAAAAGGTTTGATAATGGAACATGGCTATGTGCATCTGATAAAGCAATAGAATATAAAATGGACCCTAGAAATATTTTAAATGATGAGAATATATTTCAATTTAAAGAGTTAAACTATGTAGAAGGAGCTCAAACTCTTGATGGTTTAAAAGAAATAACAGATGGTACTTTTTTAGAAGGAGATAGTATTTCAAATGCTTTGATAGAAGCAGGTAAAAATGCTAATTTAGACCCATATTTTATAGCTTCAAGATTAATACAAGAACAAGGAAGACAGGGAACTACTTTATCTAAAGGATATGAATATAATGGAGCAATTGTATATAATCCTTTTAATATAAATGCTATAGGAAATTCAAAAGATGAAATATTAGAAAGAGCTGCAAGTTATGCATATGAAGAAGGATGGGATAGTTTAGAGAAAGCAATTATAGGCGGAATAGAATTTATGAAAAAAGGCTATATAAATGAAGGGCAAAATACATTATATTTACAAAAGTTTGATATAGTAAAACAAGATGGCTTATATGAAAACCAGTATATGCAAAATTTACTTGCACCAACTTCTGAAGCTTCCAATATGAAAGATATTTATGAAGCTTCTAATACAGTTGATTGTAGTTTGAATTTTATAATACCTTTATATGAAAATATGCTAGAAGAAGTATCAGAAAAATAAAAATTATAAACAAATAAAAGTATAGGAAAAACCTATACTTTTATTTTTCCCTTAAAAATCTTAGAAATAGAGTGGTTTTATCTAAAAAATAGATTAAATATTTCTAATTAAAAGAATAAAATGTTTTATAAAGTTCATTGTTTCTATTATTTCATCTTCAGAATAATTTTGTAATAATTCTTTAGTTTTTTCAATATTATTATCATCTAAACCATAAAGAATAAAATCAGCTGAATGACCACTTAAATCTCTTAGTTTTCTAATACTTCTATATACTAAATTACCTTTTCCATCCTCAACTAATCCAAGAAATTGACTTGAAATTCCAATTTCCTTTGCAAGTTCTGTTTTGTTCATATGTAGTTCATTTTCTCTTATGTCTTTAATTCTTTTCCCTCTTTTTTCTCGTTCGATTTTCTCTTGCCTATCAATGCTACTATCATTTCTTCTCATATTAAATACCTCTTATACTTTTTGTTCATTGTATAAAATAAAAAATACAAAGGTGTTGGTTAAAAATATTGATAAAATATGGTATTTTAAGGGGTTTTGTGATATATTGTAACATAAGAACGAAAAGGAGGAGTATAGAAATGTCAAAACCTATGAAGATTTTAATCGTAGAAGATGACATTAATGATTGTAATAATTTTATTAATTGTATCAAGAAAAGAGAAGATTTTGAATTAGTAGCAGTAACAGGTTCTGATATTGATGCATTAAAATATGTAAAAGTAAAGCATCCAGAAGGAATTGTGTTAGATTTAGAATTAAACGATAGCAAGAGTGGTCATACTGATTCTTTAGAATTCTTATCAAATGTAAAGAAACTAAATTTAAATTATGAACCAATTGTTATTGTAACAACTCATGTTTATTCAAAGAGAACTTATGAAATTCTTCATAGAGAAGGTGTTGATCTAATTTTGTATAAAGATCATCCCAAATATTCTTGTGATAATGTTTTGAATAATTTCTTAAAATTTAGAGATGTTACATTAGAGACTGAAAACAAGACAATTGAAGAAGAAATTGAAGATAATGAAAGCAGAATTTCAGATTTGATTAATCATGAGCTTGACCTAATTGGTGTAACTACTAAACTTAAAGGAAGAAAATATATTCATGATGCCATTCTATATTTGATACAAAATGAAAATAGTAATGTTAATGTCATACAATATTTAACAAAGATTCATAAGAAATCTGGAACGACAATTACGAATGGAATTCAAAATGCTATTATTCATGCATGGAGAGTTTCATCAATTGAAGACTTAGAAATTTATTATACTGCAAAAGTTAATTATGAAACTGGTGTACCAACACCAATGGAATTTATATATTATTATGTCGATAAAATAAAGAAATTGATCTAGTATTCTAAAAAATACTAGATTTTTTTATTTTTCACCATCTTTTTCTATCACCTGATACCAACGGCTTTAAGCCACCGAATGGTATCTTTTTTTATGACAAAAGAAACAAAATACTAAAGAAAAAGGTGGTGAGAAAAATGAGTTGGGAAGACTTTTGTAGATGGATTAGTTATTGGTTAGGAATTTAAAATAAAAAAAGAGAAAGATGATAGTTGAACATCTTTCTCTTTTGCATTATAATAATATTAATATGTATTGGAGAAAGCGGTGATTGATTATAGAGATACTAAAAAATAATGAAGAAAGTATTTTATATATAATGAAAGTGATTTTTATAAGTATATGTACTTTTTATACTAGTATAAAAATATCTAATGTAAATATAAAATTAACAACAACCAAAAGAGTAGTCTATTTTCTTATTGCGATAATTTTTTCTGCTTTTTCAAAATTAATAAATAATGTTGCCAAATTTGATATAGTTAGTATTATATATGTAATTTTCGGAGTGTCCATATTTTTGTCTTTAACAACTAAGAATAAATTAGGATACTCAATATTAGTAAATATTATTTCTTTATCAGTAAATCAAATAATATTTTTTGTTGCAACAATGCTATTGTATATACCACATACATTATTACAAATTACAAGTAAAACTTTAAACTTTTTTACAATTATTTTTATACATTTTATAATACTATATAATTGTTTAAAATTAAAAAGAATAAAGAATGGTTTTTCATTTTTAATTAAAAATAAAAAAGATGATTATCTTAATTTAATAATGTTGAACATAAGTATTATTATTTTATTTTTTGTAATAGTTATGTCTAATTATGAAAAAGGTGTTACAGAAAAATTTGTGCTAGGATTGATGATGTTTTCAATTATAATGTTTGTAACTATCCAAAAATCATTGCAGTTGTATTATAAACAGAAAATGTTGGTTAAAGATTTAGAAGAAACAAAGAGTGAGTTGGAGAAGAAGAAGGAAGAAGTGACTGAGCTTGAGAAAGAAAATTTGGAATTTAGTAAAGTAAGTCATTCAATAGCACATAAACAAAGAGCTTTGGAACATAAATTAAATGAACTAAGTATGAAAAGTGAAATAGCAGATGAAATAGATATAAAAGATAGAATAGAAAATTTGAGTGCTGGTTTAAGTAAAAAGCAAGTAGTGGTTTTGGATAAAACAGAAATTCCTGAAATAGATGATATGCTAGCCTTTATGCAATCAGAATGTGTAAAGAATAAAATAGACTTTCAATTACAATTAAGTGGAAATATTTATACAATGATAAATCATTATGTTAGTAAAGATGAATTAGAAATATTACTTGCTGACCATATAAAGAATGCAATTATAGCAATTGGGTATGGAGATAATGTTAATAAAAGTATTTTAGTAAGACTTGGAAAACTAGATGGAAATTATGGTTTATATGTTTATGATTCTGGTATAGAGTTTGAAATAGAAACATTGTTAAACTTAGGAAAGAAACCAAGTACAACGCATAAAGATTCAGGTGGTACTGGTATGGGATTTATGAATACATTTGATACTTTAAGAAAACATAAAGCAAGTTTTGTAATAGAAGAATATGGAAAACCAGTTAAAGATAATTTTACTAAAGCTTTGAAATTTAAGTTTGATAAGAAAGAAGAATTTAAGATTTGTTCATATAGAGCAGAAGAAATAAAAAATGTAGATAAAGAAAATACATTGGTTGTAGAAAAGTTATAGTAATAAAAAATTTGTATTAGCATAAGAATTAATAAGAAAAGGAGGTCTTATGCTAATATGGAATTAATAAAAAAAGTTCTAGATAAAATAAAGGAAAGTAAACTAATAAAAGCACAACTTACTGTAATTTTATTTAGTTTAATAGTTGGAACATTATTACATTTTACATATGAATGGTCTGGCGTAAATCTATTTGTTGGAAGTTTTAGTGCAGTAAATGAAAGTGTGTGGGAACATTTAAAACTGGTATTTTACCCAATGTTAATTGCTACAATAGTAGAATATTTCTTTGTAAAAGATGTAGCAAATAATTATGTAGAAGCAAAAACAATAGGAATATTTACAGCAATAAGTTTTATAGTAGTTACATTTTTTACATATTCGGGAATAATTGGAACAAGTATTATTGTAATAGATATTTTAATATTTATATTAAGTATAATTTTAGGAGAGTATGTTGCATATAGACTTATGAAAAGAGAAGACGAAAGTACAGTTGCAACAGAAAGCATAGCAATTGTTATACTTGCATTTTTACTTTTATGTTTTGTTATATTTACATACTTGCCACCAGAAATTAATTTGTTTAGAGATGTAACAACTGGAATATATGGAATAGGTAATATATAAAAGAAAGTAGGGAAAACCTACTTTTTTCTTATTTTTTATTGGAATTGGAAAAATTTTCAAAAAAGTATTGACAAAATTTGTAAATGAAAGTATAATAATAAAAGTTTAAAGTCAAATTTTTAATTATTAAGTTTATTTTAAAATATTAAATCTAAAAAAAATCAAACAAAAATAAAATATATTTAGATATCTGAGGTCATTATAACCCCCTTATTTTGATCCCTAATTAGAATCGAAAAAGTTATTCCCTATTGTTAAGATTTTAATTGATTTTTTAAAGGATACCCCCTTTTAAAACTATTTTAGAGTGTTGTTAATTTAAATATTATTTTTTATAATGGCCTCAGATATCTAAATATGTTAAAAATAAAAAGGAGGACATAATGCAAAAAGTATTTACAAAAAAACAAGTAGTTGCAGAAAATATAGTTTGTAAATATTTAAAAGATAAGAAATATATAATTATAGAAAAAGATTTCAAATATAAAAAAAGAGTAATAGATTTAATTGCTTATGATAATAAAACAAAAGAATTAGTATTTATAAAACTAAAGATTTGCTCTAATTTAAGAGAATTTAATATACGAAATAGAGTAAGAGAACAAGATAAATTAAAACATTTAGCAAAATCATATAATTATGATTATGGACTTTATGATATACCTGTAAGATTTGATATGGTTAAAGTATTTTTAACTAATAGTATGTATAAAATAAAACATAGAAAAAGAATTTTTGTTTAAAAAAAGTTGCTCAAAACTTGAACAACTCAAAATTTAATTATTTCGTTATACATTTCCATAGCAAAGTTATCTGTCATACCAGATATATATGAAATTATTGCTTTAGAAAAATCCTTTTCATCTGAAATATCAAATATAATTTTATTTTTTAACTTTAGGTCTTCACGGTTAGCAAAATCACAATAATTTTCTAAGAAATGATAAAAACCATCAGTTAGTTTTGGATAGAATTTTCCTAAACTATTTAAATTTGTTAAAGTATTTTCCTTATCATAACAATCTTTTAAAATATCATAAATCTCATTAATAACAAGTTTAAAGTATTTTGTAGAAGTACGTGTGCGTCTACTAAAGTAAATGTGTTTATAATTAAAATCTTTTATTTTATTCATTAAATCAAAAGCTTTTTTAGAAAAACATAAACCGTGTTCTGGAGAAGAATTTTCACATAAATCACATACTAGATAATTTATAATAGTACTATTATTTAAAGCTTCTTGAGAATCAAAATTTAGTAAATCATATAATTCTTGTAAATGATTATCAAGTATACCTAAAGTAATAGCATCTTCTATATCACGACCTATGTATGAAATTTTATCTGAAATTTTGACAACACATCCTTCCCAAGTATATGGTGCATATTGGTTAGGATATTTGTAGTCTTGTAAATCTATAAATTCATCTCTTGGTCGTAAAGAATTTTCATCTATTTCCCCACAATGAGAAATAATACCATCACGAATACCATAACAAAGATTTAAGTTATTTTTATATCCATCATGACCATTTAAAAGTTCAATAGAATCAACAAACTCTAAACCGTTTTTCTCATGCCAAAAACTAATTCCTAAATCTCTACTAGAAATTTCAGAAAGAATTTTTTCGCCTTCATGTCCAAAAGGGCTGTGACCTAAATCATGTCCTACTGAAATTGCCTTTGTAAGTTCTGTATTTAAGCCTAAATAACTAGCAATAGTATAACTAATAGACTCTACATGAGTTACATGCTCTATTCTAGTACAAATATGGTCATTCTCAGGAGAGAAAAATACCTGTGTTTTATGTTTTAATCTCCTATATGCATTTGAATGTATTATTCTTGTATAATCTCTATCAAAAGCAGATCTTATATCGTTTTTTCTTGTTTCTAAAGGTAGAATTCTAGAAATAACATTATCCCATTTAGGGTTATTCTCATTCATAGCAATAGCTTTAAAAGAATCTTTCATATATTGCCTCCTCGTATTTTTTAATTTATCATAATTAGTTTATACCAAAAAATAAAAAAAGTCTACTACAAGGGCATATTATAAAATATTTTAGCTAATTTCTATTGACTAAAAAATTATAAAGAGTATAATAAATTTGGTAAAAATAAGAGAAAATCAAAAAAAGGAGAAAAATAATGTTTAATTTAGTAAGAGATGACTTTGATGAAAATTCAGAAGATATATTAAATTCTATTAATAAAATGTTAGAGAAGAATAAAAAAGACAAAGAAGGAAACGAAGAAAGTGAAAATAAAAAAGGTAATAGTTAATAAATAAAAAAGTAAAAGAAAATGAATATGAAGGAGAAGGAAGAATGGGAAAGTTATTTGTAATAGATGGAACAGATGGAAGTGGAAAACAAACACAGTTTGATAAATTACAAGAAAGATTAACAAAAGATGGAGTAGATTTTAGAGTAGTTAGCTTTCCAAATTATGATAGTCCAAGCTCTAGTTTAGTAAAAATGTATTTATCTGGAGAGTTTGGTGAAAATGCAAAAGATGTAAGCCCTTATATTGCATCAACATTTTATGCAGCAGATAGATATGCAACATTTAAAACAGGTTATCAAGAGTATTATGATAATGGAGGAATAATATTAGCAGATAGATATACAACAGCTAATATGGTACATCAAGCAGGAAAAATAGATAATATAGGAGAAAGAGATAAATTTTTAAATTGGTTATGGGATTTTGAATTTAATTTATATGGTTTACCAGTCCCAACAGAAGTATTCTTTTTAAATATGCCAGTTGAAAAATCACTAGAGCTTATGAAGAATAGAGAAAACAAATTTACTCACAGTGAGAAAAAAGATATACACGAAAGAGATAAAAACCATTTAATAGATGCTTACCATGCTGCTTGTTATGTAGCTAAGAAATATAATTGGTATGAAATTAAATGTGTTAATAAAAATGATGAAATTAGAACAATAGAAGATATACATGAAGAGATTTATAATGAGATAGAGAAACATATTTGAGACAAAGGGGACAGGTTAGTCCTCGATTGTCTCAAGCATCTTTTTCAATATCAATTAATTCATCAATAGTACAGTCTAAATATTTGCAAAGATCTTCTATATATTTAAAAGAAATAGAAGAAGTTTCACCATGAATAACACGGTTTAAATTTCTAGATGTAATATTCATGTTTTGACATAACCAATACTTAGATTTGTTTTTCTTTTTCAATAATTTCTCAATATTAAAATGAACCATATCTCTTACCTCTTAGTAAACATTATAAAATAAATTATTTAGATATTTAAGATACTTGAAAATACCACATTTCAAGGGTTTAAATTAATTTAATAATAAAAAATAAGACAAAAATGTTACTAAATTATATAACATTAATAATATTATTATTGTCGAAATATGCGATTAATAGTTAGAAAACAATAATTAAAGATAATTAAGATAAAAACTTAAAAAAATCTAATAAAAATTATAAAATAAGTTATTATAATATTAGGCGGTGGAGAGATGAGAGTGTTATTAACAGGAGCTTCTTCTGGAATAGGAAAAGATATGGCAAAAATACTAAATAAAAAAGGTTATGATTTAGTATTAGTTGCAAGAGATAAAGAAAAATTAAGTAATGTTAAAAATGAATTAGAAAAAGACAATAATGGAAATAAAATAGAAATAATTTCAATGGATTTATCTATAGAAGAAAATTGTTTAGAATTATGTAATGATGTAAAAGATGTGGATATTTTAATAAACAATGCAGGATTTGGAGATTGTGGAGCTTTTTCTAAAACAGATTTAAATAAAGAAATAAAAATGATAAAAACAAATATAGTAGCATATCATATTTTAATGAAAGAATATTTAAAAGAAATGAAAGAAAGAGGTAGTGGAAAGATATTAAATGTAGCATCAATTGCAGGATTTATGCCAGGGCCACTAATGGCAACATACTATGCTACTAAAGCTTATATTGTAAGATTGTCAGAAGCAGTAAGGGAAGAACTAAAAAAAGAAAAATCGAATGTAAAAATAAGTATTTTATGTCCAGGGCCAGTTGAAACAAACTTTAATAATGTAGCAAATGTAAAATTTAAATTAAGAGAAGCAAATAGCTTTGATGTTGCAAAATATGCAATTGAGAAAATGGAAAAAGGTAAATTTTATATAGTGCCTGGTTTAGATGTAAAATTAGCAAGATTAGGAGCAAAGATATTTCCAGCCAATATAGTAAGTAAAGTAACATATAGAGTTCAAAAAAGAAAGTTAAATGGTTAAAAATAATATAAGGTTTTATACTTATTTGAGTGTAAAATCTTATTTTTATATAATATAAAAGCAAAAAAACTTTAAAAACTTAAATGAAATTCTATAAATTTTAAAAATATATTGACAGATAAAGGAAAATTATGGTAAACTAAAAATGTATTAGGAGTGTACTTAAAAGGAATGCCTTGAGCAGTACAGAGTAACAATAGTTACTTACACTAGAAAAGTAAGAAAGCCTTACTTGAGGAGTCTTAAACAAGATTTTTCAAGTGAGGCTTTTTAGATTTTTAGGGGGGATAAAGTTATGGAGAATGTAAAAGAAATATTAGAAAATTACTACTCAAGTGGAAAAGAAGGTAATAGATTAGTAAAAGATAAAGCGCATCAAGTAGAATTTTTAACAACAACAAGATATATTGATAAGTATTTAAAAACAGGAGATAAGATATTAGAAATAGGAGCTGGAACAGGTAGATATTCTCTTTATTATGCTAAAAAAGGATATGAAGTAGAAGCTGTAGAATTGACAAAATCAAACATAAAAGAATTTGAGAAAAATATAGATACTAATATGAAGATTGCTATTCATGAAGGAAATGCATTAGATTTAAGTATGTATGAGGATAATACATTTGATATAACATTGGTTCTTGGACCAATTTACCATCTATTTAGCATGGAGGATAAGAGAAGAGCAATTGATGAGGCTATTAGAGTAACTAAACCACATGGAAAAATCTTTATTGCATATATAACAAATGATACAGTAATAATATCTTATGGTTTAAGAAAAGGGAATCTATTAAAATTAAAAGATGTCTGTGATGAAAATTATAGAGTTAAAGAAATTCCAGAAGAAATCTTTTCAGTAAATTATATAGAAGAATTTGAAAACATGATGAGGAAATTCCATGTAAAGATGCTTCATGAAGTTGGAGTAGATGGTTTATCTGAAAACTTAGAATACTATATTAATAAATTATCAGAAAAAGAATATAAAGTATGGCTTGATTACCATTTTAAGAACTGTGAAAGAAAAGATTTAATGGGTTATAGTAGCCATGTAGTGTATATATGTGAGAAAAATTAATAGGAGTTGGTAAAAATGGCAAAATTAATATTGTTAACAGGGCCACAGGCTGTTGGTAAAATGACAGTAGGTCAAGAGCTAACAAAAATAACAGGGTTAAAATTATTTCATAATCACATGACAATAGATTTAGTGTCAAACTTTTTTAGTTATGGCACAGAAGAAGGAAGAAATTTGGTAAATGACATTAGAATGGAAATATTAGAGGCTGTTGCTAAAAGTCATTTAGAAGGAATAATATTTACTTTTGTAATGGCGTATGAATGTGAAGAAGATTGGAAATTAACTAAAGAAATAAAAAATATATTTAAAAGTAATGGCGGAGAAGTATATTATATAGAATTACAAGCTCCGTTAGAGGTAAGACTAGAAAGAAATAAAACTGAAAATAGAAGAAAACACAAAGTATCAAAAAGAGATGTGGCTTTTAGTGAAAAATTATTATTAAATGCAGAAGGAAAACATAGAATGGAATCCATGGAAGGAGAAGTAAAAGAAAAGAATTATTTAAAAATTGATAATACAAATATTTCAGCAACGGAAGTTGCTAAAATGATTAAAGAAAAATTTAATTTGTAGGAGGAATTAAAGTGATTAGATATTATGAAAAAAAAGATATTAAGCAAGTTGCAAAGATAATAACAGATGACTGGAAGATTGCATATAGAGGAATTATAGATGATGAGTATTTAGACAGTTTAAATTATGAAGATAGGGAAAAGAGAATAAGAAGTAAATACCAGAAACAAAAATCAATAGTATATGAAGAGGAAGGAATTGTAAAAGGCTATTCTAGATTTGGAATAAATAGAGATGAAGAAAAGGATTTAGGTGAATTATATGCATTATATATAAAAGATGATGAAAGAGGAAAGGGGATAGGTGGAAAATTATTAAAAGAAACAGCTAAGATATTAAGAAATAGAGGGTATAAAGAAATGCTAATTTGGTGTTTAGAAAAAAATACAAAAGGTAGGAATTTTTATGAGAAAATGGGAGGAAAACTATATAAAACAAGAAACATAGAGATAGGAAACAAAGAATATGGAGAAGTTTGCTATAGGTATGATTTAGAGGAAGTGATTAAGTGAATGTTAGAAATGTAAAGAAAGAAGATAAAGCTGGAGTAACAAAAATATTATTACAGATGCAAGAATTACATAGAAAAAATAGAGAAGATATTTTTAGGAAAGTTACTAAAAAAGATATAGAAGAATTTAATGGTTTATTAGAAAATAATGAAAAAATAATAGTAGCAGTAGATGAAGAGGATAAAGTAAGAGGATTAGCTCAGGTAAGTATTAGAGAAATAAAGAACAGTATAAACATGAAAGAATGTAAAATAATGTATATACAAAAAATAGGAGTTGATGATAAGTTTAGAAGAAAAGGAATAGGAAAGTTATTAATAGAAGAAGTAAAAAAGAAGGCAAAGAAATCTGGATGTAGTAGAATAGAACTAAGTTGTTGGAGTTTTAATAAAAATGCAATTAAATTTTATGAAGAATGTGGAATGAGTGTTCAAAGATTAAATATGGAAATGAAAATATAGGAGGGAGTAATATGTATTTTAAAAAGTTAGTAGGAGAACATATATATTTATCACCAGTAAGTATAGAAGATGCGGAAAAGTATACAAAGTGGATGAATGATTTTGAAACTACAGACTATATAGGACAAAGTACAAAAATTTATACAATAGAAAGTGAAAGGAAGTTTTTAGAAAATTGTTCTGAAAAAGAAGAGGGTGTAACATTAGGAATTGTAAAGTTAGATGATAATAAACTGATTGGAAATTGTGGATTGAAAGATATAAATGTAGTAGGAAGAACAGCGGTACTTGGAATATTTATAGGAGACAAAGAAGAAAGAAGCAAAGGTTATGGAGCGGAAGCAATAATGCTGTTATTAGATTATGGATTTAATTATTTGAATCTACATGAAATATCATTAGATGTTTATTCATTTAACGCAAGAGCAATAAAGTGCTATAAAAAAGTAGGATTTAAGGAATACGGAAGAAGGAGAGAATGTATTTATTTAAATGGTAAATATTATGATATAATAAGTATGGATATTTTAAAATCTGAATTTAAAGAAAGTTATATAAAGAATAAGAACATATAAGGAAGCGGTTGCTTCTTTATATGTTTTTTAATATTTATTTATATTAATATTTTATTTTCAATCTTTTATAAACAAGAAAAAACTTTCCCTAAAGAATCATTAATAACTAAATTTGCAATGTTATCAAAAGGGGTGGTAGATTTATTGATAAGTATTAAATTATTTCCTTTAAAATATCTAATCAAACCACTTGCAGGGTAAACAGTAAGAGAAGTTCCACCAATAATTAAAGTATCACAATCTGAAATCGCCTTTATTGAGGCGGTGTAAGTTTCTTCATCTAGAGGTTCTTCATATAAAACAACATCAGGTTTAATAATACCACCACATTCACAGTAAGGAATACCTTTAGACTTAAAAACAAAATTAGCATCATAAAACTTATGACATTTAGTGCAATAATTTCTCATAACACTTCCATGTAATTCATAAACAGTTTTAGAACCAGCTTTTTGATGAAGTCCATCAATGTTTTGAGTAACAACAGCTTTAAGCTTTCCTTGTTTTTCTAATTCAGCTAATTTTAAATGCGTGATATTTGGTTTGAATTTTAAAGAATTCATTTTATCCCTGTAAAATTTAAAAAATTCTTCAGTATTTTCGTAAAAGAAATGATGACTTAAAATTTCTTCTGGTGGGAATTTGTATTTTTGATTATATAACCCATCCTTACTACGAAAGTCAGGGATACCACTTTCGGTAGAAACTCCAGCGCCTCCAAAGAATACTATATTATTGCTTGAATTTATTATACTTTTAAATTTTTCTTGTTTTTTATCCATTAAAATCACCTAAAAATATTATATAACAAGAGAAGAGAATATTAAATATAAAAAATTAACTTTTTAAATTTAATTTAAAAAGTATTTGTAATATTTCTTTAAAAATGTAAATTAATAGAGAATTCTATTGACAAAACCAAACAAACATTCTATAATAAAATCGGTGATAATATGGGAAAACAAATATTACACGTGGATGTTAATAATGCTTTTTTAAGTTGGACTGCAGTAGAGAGGTTAAAAAATGGGGCAGATATTGATATAAGGGAAATTCCTGCAATCATTGGAGGAGATGAAACTAAAAGGTCTGGAATAGTTTTGGCTAAAAGTATGAAAGCAAAAGAATGTGGAATAAAAACAGCAGAAACAATATATCAAGCAAAACTAAAATGCCCAGGAATAAAAATTTATCCAACCAATTTTAAAATATATAGAAAATATTCAGATAGTTTGTTTAAATTGTTATCTGAATACACAGATAAGATAGAAAGATTCAGTATAGATGAATGTTTTCTAGATATGACTGAGTATTTAATGAAAGATAGCTTACTTAATAAAGCTTATGAAATAAATAGAAGAGTAAAAGAAGAATTAGGTTTTACGGTAAATGTTGGAGTAGCTCATAATAAACTTTTAGCGAAAATGGCATCTGACTTTACTAAACCAGATAGAGTACATACATTATTTGAAGATGAGATACAAACTAAAATGTGGCCACTTCCAGTCTCTGAATTATTTATGTTAGGCAAGAAAACAGTCCCAAAACTTTTAAACATGCAAATAAGAACAATAGGAGATTTAGCAAGAGCAAATAAAGAATTATTACATAAGAAGTTTGGAAAACATGGAACTTTAATGTGGGAATATGCAAATGGAATAGATAATTCAGAGGTACATTATAAAAAAGAAAAGCCAAAGGGAATAGGAAATTCCATTACACTTCCAGAAAATATAACAGAGATAGAAAAATTAGAAGAAATAATTTTGGCTTTAGCAGAACAAGTATCATATAGATTAAGAAAATATGACATGCTAGCTAAAACTGTTAATGTGCAGCTTAGAACAAAAGATTTTGAGGATTCATCACATCAAAAGAAATTACCAGAAGCAACTGCATCAACGAAAGAAATATCAAAAGCAGCAAAAGAATTGTTAAATGAGATGTTTCATAGACCTATGGCAATAAGGTTAGTTGGCTTAAGGGTTGATAATTTGGTAGAAAAAGAGCAGATGCAATTATCATTATTTAGAAATAAGGACAACGAAAAACAAGAAAAGCTAGATAAAGTTATAGATAACTTGAAAAATAAATATGGTTATAATACAATAACAAGAGCAGGAAAAATGAATGTAGGAGATTATTTAAATTTAAAAGATATTAAGAAATAAGAGGAAGATTTTATGATAGTACAATATGAAGGAAAAACAATACCTTATACATTGCAAAGATCAAGGATAAAAAACTTATATATTTATATAAAAAATGGAGAGGTAATTGTAAAAGCACCATTAAGGCTTTCTAATAAATATATAGAAGAATTTTTAAGTAAAAAATCAAAATGGATTTATGAAAATTTAGAAAAAAGTAAAGACAGAGCTAAAAAGAAAAAAGAAGAAAAAATAACTCAGGAAGATGTAGAAAGATTACAAAAAATAGTAAAAGAAAATATTTATAAATATTCTAAAATATTAGGAAAAAGTCCAAAAAAAGTTAGAATAAGAGATTTGAAATATGCATGGGGAAGTTGTTCAAGTAATCAAAATATATCAATAAACTTAAAACTTGCAACAAAGGATGAAAGAGCAATAGAATATGTAGTTTTACATGAAATGTGTCATTTAATACATATGAATCACTCTAAAAGTTTTTGGAATTTAGTAGAAAAAAATATGCCTAAATATAAAGAATATAAAAAATTACTTGCTTAAAGGTTTAAGTTCGTTTATAATTAAAGAAACTTTAAATTTAGGAGAATTATAATGTGGAAAAGAAAAGACCTAAAAGTTAAAGCAAAAAAGGTTGTTAAAAAGAATTACTGGACTGCGATAATAGTTTGTTTTATAATTGCATTATTTACAGGTGAATTTGGAGCATCCACTATAGGAATATGGCAAATGGATGATTCAATTGATCCAAATTATGTAATGAAACAAGAAAACATAGTAGTAAATAATGAAGAGGCACAAGAAAAGATAGATGATGCAAAACAAGACGAGGAAGAATTAAATAAAAAGAAATCATCATTAAATGATATACAGTTAAAATTGTTAGAAACAGTAGAAGCAAGTGTTAATAATATAACTAAGCCACTAAAATACATACTTAGAATTTGGGATGCAATAGAATTATTTGGCTTAAAAGAAACAGGATTGGGAATAGGACTTATTTTAATCTCACTTATTGCAATAGCATATCTAATTTTACTTGCAGTGCCATTGACTGTAGCAGGCAAAAGATACTTTCTAAAAGCAAGAGAAGAAGAAAACACCAAAATGGGAGTTATGAAAGAAACATTCAAAAAAGGCAATTGGAAAAATGTTGTTATAATAATGTTTTTTAAAAATCTGTATAATTTGTTGTGGTTTTTTACAATTATAGGTGGCTTTATTAAATTATATGAATATAGAATGATACCATATATCTTAGCAGATAACCCTAAAATAGAAAAAAAAGAAGCATTTAGACTTTCAAAAGAAATGATGAGAAATAATAAATGGAAGACTTTTATTTTAGATTTTTCATTTATATTATGGTGTATATTATCTTTTTTTACTTTTGGAATATTAAATATTTTGTATGTAAATCCATACATAGCAGCAACTACAGCAGAGTTATATGTAACTTTGAAAAATGGAAATAAAGAAGAAGATGAAAATAAAGCAATTCAAGAAGAAAATGAAGAGTAGATAGAAAGTAGTAGTAATATAGAAATTACTACTATTTTTGATTAATATAATTAGAATGAATAATAAAATATAAGAAATAAATTAATTTGTAATTAATTATATTATAACACTTGAAAAGTGCGAAATTTGTAGAATCTTGCGGTGAAAAGTTCTTGCAAAATAGTTCTTTTAATAGTATGATTAGAAGGTGCGAAACAAAAGAGGAGGGATGAATTTGAATATTTTCTTTGGAGGTACTTTTATTAAAAAAGAAGAATTACAAGAAGCGGGAATTAGATATCCCATAAAATTAGAGTATTATAAAATTATTAATGAAGATGAATTTGTTAAAAATAATAAAGCAAAATATGGTATTAAAGTAGTTAAGACAGAATATTTAGAAGATGACGCAAATATAGAAGATGAAACAATAAAATATTTATCAAATAATGAGCAAAAGGTTGATGAAATATTAAATACTTTAAAACAAAATGAAGTAACGCCAATTGCTACAAAAGATGTCATTTCAGATATATCAAAAAGTACATTTATTTTGTAACAAAACAAAAATTCTAATAAAAAGCTTGCAAAATGCTAAAAATTAAGCTAGAATAACTAATGAACAAAAAATAGGTAAAAAGGAATTTATAAGGAGGCATATATGGCTGATAAATTAATAATAGTGGAATCACCAGCTAAAGCCAATACAATAAAAAAATTCTTGGGAGGTAGCACGAAGGTAGTTGCATCAATGGGACATGTAAGAGATCTACCTAAATCAAAATTAGGTGTTGATATTGAACATGATTTTGAACCAGAATATATAAATATTAGAGGAAAAGGGGATTTAATAAAATCTTTAAAGAAGGAAGCCAAAAAGGCGAAGAAGATTTATCTTGCAACTGACCCTGACCGTGAGGGAGAAGCAATAGCTTGGCATTTAGCAACAATATTAAAAGATGATAAGAATAAAATAGTAAGAGTAACCTTTAATGAAATAACAAAAGGAGCAGTAAAAAAAGCAATTAAAGAGCCAAGAAGTATAGACATAAATTTGGTAGATGCACAGCAAGCAAGACGTGTACTAGATAGAATAGTTGGCTATAAAATTAGTCCTCTTTTATGGAAAAAAGTAAGGAGAGGATTGTCTGCAGGACGTGTGCAATCAGTAGCTGTTAAGTTAATAGTAGACAGAGAAGAAGAAATAGAAAAATTCATACCAGAAGAATATTGGAATATATTTGTAGATTTGGAGGATGAAAATTCTAAAAAACAATTTGAAGCAAAATTTTATGGAAAAGATGGTAAAAAACAAGAAATTCATAATAAAAAAGAAGCAGATGAGGTACTTAAAAATATAGAAAAAGCAAAATATGTAGTACAAGAAGTAAAAAAAGGTGAGAAGAAAAGAAATGCAGCACCACCTTTTACAACAAGTACTATGCAACAAGAGGCCTCTAGAAAATTAGGATTTACATTAAAGAAAACTATGTCAATTGCACAAATGTTATATGAAGGAATAAAAATTGATACTAGAGGAACAGTTGGTTTAATTACTTATATGAGAACAGACTCAACAAGAATTTCTGAGGAGGCAAGAAAAACTGCTAAAGAACATATAGTATCTACTTATGGTGAAGAATATTATGAAAATAGATATTATAAAACAAGTAAAGATTCTCAAGACGCACATGAGGCAATAAGACCAACATATGCTGATTTAGAGCCAGATAGCATAAAAGATTCTTTAACAAAAGACCAATATAAATTATATAAATTAATATATAATAGATTTATGGCAAGTCAAATGGCTTCTGCTATCTATAACACTATGGCAGTTACTATAGATGCAAATAGTTATACATTTAAAGCAAATGGACAAAGTTTAAAATTTAAAGGATTTATGACATTGTATGTAGAAGGGGAAGAATCTAAAGAAGAAGAAAAAGGAATGCTACCTAATTTAGAAGAAAAACAAGAAGTAAAGAAAGTCAAGATTAATCCAAAACAAAGCTTTACAGAGCCACCACCAAGATATACAGAAGCAAGTTTAGTAAAAGCTTTAGAGGAAAAAGGAATAGGTAGACCAAGTACGTATTCTCCAACAATAACTACTATTTTAGATAGACATTATGTTGAAAAAGAACAAAGACAACTTGTTCCAACAGAGTTAGGAAAGGTAGTTAATAAATTACTTACAGAAAACTTTAGTGATATAATCAATGTTGAATTTACAGCGAAAATAGAAAATGAGTTTGATGAAATTGCTGAAGGTAAAGAACCATGGAAAAAGATGATAAGAGCTTTCTATGGACCATTTAAAAAGGAATTAGATAAGGTAGAAAAGAATTTAGAACATGTTGAATTACAAGAAGAAGTTTCAGATATTCCTTGTGAGAAATGTGGTAGAATGATGGTCTATAAATATGGTAGATATGGTAAATTCTTAGCTTGCCCTGGATATCCAGAATGTAAGAATACAAAACCAATTATAGAATATATTGATGTTCCTTGCCCTAAATGTGGTGGAAGGGTTCAAGTTAGAAAAACTAAAAGAAAAAGAAACTATTATATTTGTGAGAATAATCCAAAATCTTGTGATTATATTTCATGGAATAAACCTAAGCCAGGAGAAAAATGGGATCCTAAAGAAGCGGAAAATGTAAAAAAAGAAGCTAAAAATACACCATAACACTTGACAATATGGTGTATTTTTGGTATCATTTTAAGAGTCTTCGCATAATATATAAAGACTAAAGAAAATGCAGGTATAGTTTAATGGTAAAATAAAACCTTGCCAAGGTTTAGTTGCGGGTTCAATTCCCACTACCTGCTCCATATGGCGAGTTAGCCAAGCGGTAAGGCACGAGTCTGCAAAACTCTGATGATCGGTTCGACTCCGATACTCGCCTCCAATGAAAAAATCTTGTAACTTTGGTAAATAAATAGTTACAAGATTTTTATTTTTGTAAAATAAAATTTATAAATAAAATTTTACGTGTTCGCTTGTTTTTCATTAAAAAATGTTGTATAGTAAAAAGCATAGGAAATGAGAATAAGCAGAGTTGGTTGCCACCTTTGACTCTTTGATGTATACATACTTGTTCCACAGCTATTTGTTGTGAGATTGACAGCGGAGGTGGTGCTATGGTAGAAGCAATATTATTAATGACTATTAAACTACTATTCTTAGCATTAGTAGGAATGTCTATCATAAATTTTGCCTTAGTCATAGTCATCGTGTATTTACTTCGTAGGCAATAAAAAAGAAACCATTCTGCTTTTGACCGAGTGAATGGTTTATCTATTTTATTTCGGCAACCACTTTGTGGTTTCTTCATTTCCTATACTTATTATACACAGATTTTTGAGAAAAGTCAAATAATTTTTTTAAAATAAATCAAATTGTACATTGCAATATTAATTGCACGCTTTTTATATAATTTTTAAAATCATTTCTGCTAGTTGTTAAGATACTTTTAT
>CALXCH010000021.1 GCA_944386735.1 uncultured Clostridia bacterium | reverse complement strand
TAAATATGGGAAAAGAAGATAATAAATTACAAAATGTTGGCTAAATATTAAAAATAGTCATAACGGAATATTAGGACTATTATTGTGCTTTTAATATTAGCTGGAGTTTCAATCGCAATGCTAACAGGACAAAATGGAATACTGACTCAAGCACAAAGAGCAAAGAATGAAACGGAACAAGCTCAAGCAGATGAAGAAAATACATTAGCAAATTACGAGAGTTATTTAAATAGTTATAGTGGAGAAAATACAGAGTTTACAGATAGTATTGGAAATAAAGTAATAGTACCAGCAGGTTTTAGGGTAGTAAATCCAGGAGATAATGTAGAAGATGGAATAGTAATAGAAGATGTAACACATGGAGCAACAGCAGGAAGCCAATTTGTATGGATACCAGTAGGAAAAGGTATAAAAAAGAAAGATGGAACTACATTTGATGTAACTTTAGGAAGATATGTTTTTAATGAAGATGGTTCTATAAATACAGAATTGTCAAAAATAGAACCAACTGATGAACTTAGACAATATACAATAACAGATCATAGTTATTATATAGAGGGCTTAAAAGATAGTATAACAGATAATGTTCATGCAAAAGATATAGAAGAATTCATATCAAAAGCAAACAGCTCAGAAGGGTATTATATAGCAAGATATGAAGCTAGAACGAACATACAGAGAAAAACAAGCACTGAAGATAATAACTTGACGCAGTTAACAGTAAGAACAAACGAATATGTATATAATTATGTAACACAAAGCCAAGCTGCAAATTTAAGTAGGAATATGTATACAGATAGTCACTTTACTAGTGATTTAGTAAATAGATATGCATGGGTTACTGCTATAGATTTCTTTCAAAAATGTGATGATAGAGAAGATAAATCAAAGCCATATTCTAGACAAAATAGTATAAATACTGAAAGTATAGCATTACAAGGGACAAATAATTTAGATGTGCAAGATAAGATATGTAATGTTTTTGATATGGCAAGTAATCTTCTTGAATGGACAACAGAAACATGTAGTGTAGCTGGAAGCCCTTGTTCATTTATGGGTGGCATTTATAATAATAGTAATGTTTTTTCATCTACACCTTACTATAGTACAAATAATTATACTGAAGATGATGTTTCTTTTCGCCCAATCTTATATTTATAGTTTTGCTTATTTTAGCCAGGAGTAAGCATTGCAATGCTAACAGGGAATAATGGAATACTAACTCAAACACAAAGAGCCAAGACAGAAACAGAAGATAGCCAAGAAGATGAACTAAGAAGATTAACAACGTTAGAAGCAGCAACAAATTTAGAAAATACAACATATACAGATGAAAATGACCAAACAGCACCAATACCAGCAGGTTTTGCAGCATCACAAGTAGAGGGAGAAAATACAATTGAAGATGGATTAGTGATAATAGATTCTGAAGGAAATGAATTTGTATGGATACCAGTAACAGATGAAAAAAAATATATTAGGAATGAGACTTATGACACGATAGAAGTTTCACAATCAGCACAAACAGATACAGGATATCTACCAGAAGGAATACAGCCAACAATAGATGATAGTACAAACAATGAAAATGCTGAAAGAAGTGCAGTAACAAGTAAGGGTGGATTTTATATATCAAGATATGAAGCAGGAAAAGAAACAAGTGGAAGCACAAAAGCATTAGTAAGTAAAAAAGGAGCAACAGTTTGGAATAACATTTCACCGGAAGACTGCAAATCAACAGCTAAAACATTTATAAATAATAAAAATGTGAAAAGTGCATTATGCTCAGGAATACAATGGGACATGACAATGGAATTTATAGATGAAAGAGAAGATGGGATAGGAAATATATTTGATGTAGAACAAGTTGATAAAAAAAATAGACATATAGGAGAGTCAGCGAAATCAGGAGAAAATATCGCGGATAAAGTTTGTAATATATATGATTTAGAAGGTAATTATTATGAGTATGTTGCAGAAAAAGACTTTTCAAATACATCTTTTTCCTCTATTCTTAGAGGAGGACATTATCATGGCTATTATTCGGCATCTAGTCGACATGATTATAATCAGGATAGTATAGTTTCACGCTCATTTAGATTTGTTCTCTATATTATATAATAATTAAGACTTTTTAGTTTGTTCTAAGAAGCCTTTTTAATATTTTTTTATAAAAAATTTGTAGAAAAATGTTTTATTATAGAATGAGTTATGGTAAAATAAGGGAAGATAAAAATAAGAAACTAAAGAAGAGGTGTTATTATGAAAGATTATTTTGGATATAAAGATAAAGTATGTGTTGTAACAGGTGCATCTAGTGGAATGGGAGAAGCTACAGCAAGAATGCTTGTAGATTTAGGAGCAAAAGTCTATGCAATAGATTTAAATGATTGTAAAGTAGATTGGATTACAGAATTCATAAAATGTAATTTAGCAAGCAAAGAAGAAATAGATGAAGCTTTTAAGAAAATCCCTGAACATATAGATGCGTTTTTTGGTGTAGCTGGACTTTCAGGTTCTAAAACAGATTATAGAACAACATTTGATTGTAACTATACTGCAAATATGTATATTACATTAAATTATCTAAAAAATAGAATGAGTAAAGGTGGTGCAATTGTATATTGTACTTCAACAGCAGGTTTAGAATGGAAGAAATTTAAAAGAGAACAAAACAAAGTAGTACACTCAAAAACTTGGGAACAGGTACAAGAAGCAACTAAAAAATTGGCTAATTCTGCACCTTCAACATTTGCATATATGTATTCTAAAAGATGTTTATCACAATTTGCATGTGAACAAGCAGTAGAGTTTGCAACACTAGGTATTAGAGTAAACAATGTATTACCAGGTTCAACAGATACAGGAATGAAACAAGAATTTCAAGATATGGTAGGAGGAGAAGAAGCTTTAATTGCTGAAGCAGGTTTAGCCGGAAGACTTGCAACATCAGAAGAAATGGCAGCACCTATGGTGTTCTTAAATTCTGATATGGCATCATTTACATCTGGCTTAGATATGGTAGTTGATTATACAGATACATGTTTAAAAGTTTTAGGAAAGAAGAAAAACTTAGAAGCAATATCTGCAACAAACCCAATAATTTGTGCTTTAGCTAAGAAGATGATGAATAAATCAGTTAAAAATGCTTTAAATTCTGGAAAGGAAAATTAGTTTTGGAATATATAACTTTAAATAATGGATTGAAAATGCCTAAAATAGGATTAGGTATTTATAATTTAAATGATGAAGATGTAATAGTAAAAGCAATTGATGAATTGGTTATAGATTAATAGATACAGCAAGAATGTATGGTAATGAGAAAATCTTAGGAAGAGCAATTAAAAGATGTAATGTGCCAAGAGAAGAACTTTTCATAACATCAAAAGTATATACACCTGATAGAGGATATGAAAGAACAAAATTTGCAATTGAAGATTCTTTAAAAAATTTACAACTTGATTATATAGATTTAATGTTAATTCATGAGCCATATAGAGAAGGAACAGAAATGTATAAGGCTTTAGAAGAAGCAGTAGAAGAAGGAAAAATAAAATCAATTGGAATTTCTAATTATAATAAAAATGAGTATTTAGATTTATTAGAACACTGTAATGTAGTTCCTGCTGTAAATCAAGTTGAAGCACATGTATTTTATAGTAGGAAAGAACTTCAAAAAGTACTAGAAGCACATGGAACTGTTATGGAAGCATGGAGTCCACTAGCTGCTGGGAAAAATAATATTTTTACTAATAAAGTTTTAGTAGAAATAGGGAAAAAATACAATAAAACATCTGCACAAATTGCTTTAAAATATTTATTATCTAGAAATATGGTAATAATACCAAAATCATCTAATTTAGATAGATTAAGACAAAATATAGATTTATTTGATTTTGAATTAAATAAAGAAGATATAGAAAAAATAGGAACATTAGAAAAGGGAGAATCTCTATTTGGATGGTATGATTAATAGATGTTAGTTTTTTGCTAACACCTATTTTTTATAATTAAAACTTATTTCTTTTTTGCTTAAAATTTTAAAAAATGTTAAAAATAAGAATAAGGCAAAAAATATAGTAAAAAACAAAGGAGGAAATGATTTGGTATTAGAAATAATACTTATAGTAGTAGGATTTATCTTGTTAATAAAAGGAGCTGATTTGTTAGTAAGAGCTGCTGCAAGTATTGCAAAAAGATTTAATTTATCAGAAATGTTAATTGGTTTAACAGTAGTCGCAATAGGAACATCACTTCCGGAGATATTTATAACAATTACATCTTCTATAGATGGACATACAGATTTAATAATTAGTAATGCTATTGGTAGTTGTGTATGTAATTTTTTGTTTGTAATAGGTTTAACAAGTTTAATAGGAACAGTAAAATTAGATAAAAGAATTATAAATGTGCATTTGCCAATTAGTATTGTTGCAATGGTGTTAATTTTGTTTTTAGGAAATACAAAAAAACTTGGAGAAGTTGGTATAATTAGTAAGTGGCAAGGAATAGTACTTCTTTTATGTGCAATAATATATATTTTTTATACAGTATATGAAGAAAAGAAAATAAAAGATAAAAAACTAGATGATGAAATAATAAAAGAAGTAGAAGAAGTTGAAATAAAATCAAAATCTGTAGGGACTATTATATTGTATACTGTATTAGGTTTATTAGGGCTTAAATTTGGATCAGATTTTGTTGTTGAAAATAGTGTGCTGATTGCTAGTAATTTGGGTTGGTCTGAAAGTTTTATAGGAACAACAATAGTGGCACTAGGTACAGCACTTCCTGAAATTGTAACAGGAGTAATATCTGCAAGAAGAGGTGAAACTGATTTATTATTAGGAAATATAACAGGTTCTAATATCATAAATTTATTCTTATTAATAGGTTTAGGAGCAACAATCACTCCACTACTTTTTGATGCAGAATTTAATAGAAGCTTACTAATTTTAATTGCTGTAACAATAGTGCTACAATTAATAGGAATTTTTAGTAAAAAGAGCAAAGTAAATAGACTAACTCGGAGCCATTTTAATACTTGGATATGTACTATATATATGGAGTATGATATAATAATAAAGGAAAAGAAGGTGAAAGTATGCTTTTTAGACAAATGAAATATTTTGTATCAGTAGTAAAAAATAATAGTTTTACAGAAGCAGCAGAAGAATGTTATATTTCACAATCTGCTATATCACAGCAAATAAAAGCTTTAGAAGATGAATTAGGTGTAAAATTATTAGAAAGAAAAAATAGAGGTTTTTCATTAACTGAAGCAGGAGAATATTTTTATAGACAAAGTCTTGTGCTATTAGATGAGGCGGAAAAGATAAAACAAGAAACTATAAAAATAGCAAAAGGAAATAACAATACTTTAAATGTTGGAATAATTAATAGTTATATAGATTTTAAAATACATAATGTTGTAGCAGAATTTATGTCTTACCATAAAGACATAAATGTAGAAATTACAACTGGTAACCATGAAAAATTATATGATTTATTAAGAGAGGAAAAATTAGATATTATCTTAAACGACCAAAGAAGAGCTTTATCTGATGAATATGTGAATTTCTATTTGTTTTCAAAATACTTATACATAGAAATATCTGATAGAAGTCCTTTAAATAAGCTAAAAGAAGTTACTTTAAATGAACTTACTAAAATTCCTTGTATATTAATTGCATCAAAAGACCAAGAGGAAAATGAAAAAGAATATTACCAAAAAACGTTGGGATTTAGTGGAAACTTTATTTTCGCTAGAAACTTAGAAGAAGGAAGAATTTTAGTTGCAGGAAATAAAGGTTTTATGCCTGTTGAAAAAGATAAAAATATAATAGAAGATAAAGAAAATAAAAAAATAAGAAATATACCATTAGTTAGAAATGGAAAACAAATAGAAAGAAAGTATTATGCTTTTTGGAAGAAAGAATCATCTAATATATATATGGAAGAGTTTGCAAAGATATTACGTGATATATTAGCAAATTCTTGAAATTTTACATAATACATGATATTATATTTCAAGTCGTAAAAATGACAGCAGATTATGAAATTCATAGATATAGGAGGAAAATATAGAATATTTAATTTAGGCTCATATCAAGTAGAAAGGAACTATCATGAGCATTTCTTTGGATGAATTCGTGGTTTCTATGACGATTTATGGAGCGAAAAAGCTTCCTAAGGAGTACAAATCTGATTTTAGATGTAGGTTTAAAGTTGGCTTTCTTATACTAGAACCGGCTGATATTGGGGATCGTGTTTTGATTGCTACTATGGAAAAATCTTATAATCTAAACGATGTCATAAGAAAAGCGAATGCAGAAATTGGTGCTGGTCATTTTGACAACAAATACAAAGAAATTCTTTCGGTAAGAGGTTTATTTACGCTAGTGTCTATGTGTGATGGCAAGTATAGTAGAGAGTTTGTGGATGAACTCATAAATATGCTCTACCAGACGCTTTTGGAACCATTTACAGAAAACAGAAAAATGACTGAACTACGTAGGTTGGTTTTTGAGGATTATGATAGCATTATGAATCCTTTTAAGAATCCTACAATATGCTTGAAAGAGCCAGTAGAATACATTGAAAAGTTGGCAATTAAAGTGGAATATTGCAGAATTCAGTTTAAAATACCTAACTTGGAGCTATCAATTAATGGTATGGATAAATATTATTCCGTTCGATATCGTAGTGCTAATGGTGATGCTATCAACATTATACACGACATTGCTAAGGGGCATATATGTCTTCGCAAGAAGGCAAGCGAATTTTATCAATTAGTAATAAATCTTTCAACAGGAAGAGCACAAGAAAATTTATATACTTCTGTGCACACTGCAACGGATGAGCAAATTGAGACTATGATAGCATATGTAAATGAGGCTATTAAGAGAGTAAAGCAGAATATTCTGGTTCACATGCTTAAAGAGTAGAAGCAGTTCTTTTTATAAAATTATGAATTTCAATGATACCGTTTCCAATTGGAGGCGGTATTCTTTTTTAGCTTTTCACATAAGTTTTACTTATTAAAACTATTAAAAATTGAAATTGTTAATAGAAGAAAATGCTAGTATAATTTTGTTAGATTAAAGAAAGGAGATAAAAATGAATAAGCCGTTAAAAACAATAGATATACGTATTCCAGAAGATATGAAAGAATCTAGAAAAGAAGCAAATAGAGTAAGAAAAATAATTTTTAAACTTAATCAAACAGAACCAATGACGGAAGAATATAGAAAGCTTTTAGTTGAATTATTTGAAGGAAGGTTAGGCCAAACAACTAATATTGCACCACCACTTCAAATTGATTATCCAAGTTCAGTAAATATTGGGAAAAATGTTTTTATTAATAATAATTTGAAATGTGTTGCAAGAGGAGGAATTAGAATAGAGGACGGTGTAATGTTGGCACCAGGCGTAAGTATTCTTACAGTTAATCATGATTTAAAAGACCACTGTTTACTTATTCCAATTCCAGTAACAATCAAAAAGAATGCATGGATAGGTGCAAATGTAACAATTTGTCCTGGAGTTGTAATAGGAGAAGGGGCTGTTGTAGGAGCTGGAGCAGTAGTAACAAAAGATGTTGAGCCTTACACGGTAGTTGCTGGAGTACCAGCAAAATTTATAAAAAATATTAAATAAGGAGGAATTAATATGAAAAAAGATGTTATTTTATGGACAGGAGCAGGCCAAATAGGAATGGCAATAGCAAGAAGAGTAGGATATGGAAAAAAGATAGTTGTAGGAGATAAAAATATTGGAAATGCAAATGCTATAGCTAAAATTATGAATGATGCAGGTTTTGATGTAGAGGCATTCGAATGTGATATTTCTTCAAGAGAATCTATCTTAAATTTAATAAAGAAGGGTAAAGAATATGGAGAGATTGCAATGCTAATAAATAGTGCAGGTGTATCTCCATCACAAGCACCTATTGAAAGAATCTTACATGTTGACTTATACGGAACAGCAGTATTATTAGAAGAAGTAGGTAAAGTAATAAAGGAAGGTGGAACAGGTGTTACAATTTCTAGTCAATCAGGACATAGAATGGAGCAATTAGGAGCTAAAATAGATGAAGAGTTAGCAACAACACCTACAGAGGAATTATTAAAATTAGATGTATTACAACCAGAAAATATAAAAGATACATTACATGCATATCAATTAGCAAAAAGATGTAACGAAAAAAGAGTTATGGCAGAATCAGTAAAATGGGGTAAAAAGGGAGCTAGAATAAATTCAATATCACCTGGAATTATAGTTACTCCACTTGCAATAGATGAATTTAATGGAATTCGTGGAGACTTTTATAAGAACATGTTTGCTAAATGCCCAGCAGGAAGACCTGGAACAGCAGATGAAGTAGCAAATGTAGCAGAACTTCTAATGACAGATAAAGGTGCATTTATAACAGGAGCTGATTTCTTAATTGATGGTGGAGCAACAGCATCATATTTCTATGGACCATTAAAGCCAGAAAATAATTAAAACATAAAAAGTATTGACTTAAAGTTAACTTTAAGTGATAAGCTATGATAAAGAATAAAAAAAGAAAGGATAGATAAATATGTCTTTATTTGGAAATAAAGAAAGTGTAAAGGATAAGAAAAGTTTAGTTATCTATTTTTCAAGGGCAGATGAAAATTATGCTGTTGGATCTATAGATAAAGGAAATACAGAGGTAATTGCTGAATATATAGGAGATATAACAGGAGCAGATTTATTTAAGGTAGAACCATTAAAACCATATTCAAAAAGTTATAAAGAATGCTGTAATGAAGTAGCAGAAGAAAAAAGACAAAATGCAAGACCGGAATTAAAAGAATACTTAAATGATATATCAAATTATGAAGTGATATATATAGGCTCACCAATATATTGGGGAACAATGCCAATGTGTATGTTTACACAATTAGAAAAATTAGATTTTACTGGAAAGAAAGTGATGGTATTTACAACACATGAAGGTTCAGGACTTGGAAATGTAGTATCAGATGTAAAGAAGATATGTAAAGGCGCAAATGTATTAGATAGTTTAGCAATTAAAGGAAGTTCCGTGTATGAAGCAAAGGAAAAAGTCGAAAAATGGATTTTTTAGGTGAAAATATTAAAAAAGAAATAAGTTTGTAATGCTAAAGAAATATTAGTGTTACAGACTTTTTTCTTGAAAAGGTATATAATGCTATATAGAAAATATAAAAATTAAACATTAAAATATAAAGTTTATGTAAAAAAAAATAAAATACTTGACTTAGAGTATACTTCACATGATATAAATAATATGAAATAAAAACGATGAGAAAGGAAGAATAAAAATGAAGGTTTTATATTTTGATTGCTCAAGTGGAATTAGTGGAAATATGACTTTAGGAGCATTAACTGAAATAATAGGAGATGAAAAGTATTTAACAGAGGAATTAAAAAAATTAAATGTAGAAGGATATAAAATAGAAGTATCAAAAAAAGTAAAAAACGGAATAACAGGAACATATGTAGATGTGATTTTAGAGCATGAACATGAACATCATCATGATCACGAACATGAGCATCACCATCATCATGAACATAGAAATTTAAATGATGTAAATAAAATAATTGATGAAAGTTCTTTAGATGAAAATGTAAAAGATTTAGCTAAAAGGATATTTTTAAGAGTAGCAAAATCAGAAAGTAAAGTACATAATAAACCTTTAGAAGAAGTACATTTTCACGAAGTAGGAGCCTTAGATTCTATTGTTGATATTGTAGGAACAGCAATATTAATTAACAAAATAAATCCAGATAAAGTAATATCAAGTGTTGTAAATGATGGATATGGTTTTATAGAATGTGCGCATGGGAAAATGGCAGTACCAGTACCTGCAACATCTGAGATATTCACAGATGCAGGAGTTAAATTTAGACAAATAGATATAGATACAGAGTTGGTTACTCCAACAGGAGCAGCAATAATAGCTGAACTTTCTAATGAATTTAAAGTTATGCCTGCTATGAATGTAGAAAAAATAGGTTGGGGTGCAGGTTATAAAGATATAGAGATACCAAATGTTTTAAAAGTATATTTAGGTGAAATGGAAAGTAAAGATAATACTGTATGTGTAATGGAAACAAATATCGATGATAGTTCTGGAGAAATTTTAGGTTTTACCTCTGAAAAGTTATTTGATGAAGGGGCTTTAGATGTATTTTTTACACCAATATTTATGAAGAAAAACAGACCAGCATATAGATTAACAACTGTATGTAAAAAAGAAAATATGGAAAAATTACAAAATATAATTTTTAAGGAAACAACAACAATTGGGATAAGATATCGTTTTGAAGAAAGGAAAGTATTAGAAAGAAAAGAAACTGAAATTGATACAAAATATGGAAAGCTAAAAGTAAAAGAAGTAGTAAATAATGGAGAAAAATATGTATATCCAGAGTTTGAGAGTATGAAAAAATTAGCAAAAGAAAATAATATACCATTAAAAGAATTATATAAAATAGAGGAGCTAAAGTAATGAAAATAGAATATAACAAATATTTAGCTTTAGAAAATGAAATTAAGAATCTAGAAAAAATTGCTATTTGTTTTTCTGGGGGAATAGATTCTAGTTTCCTATTGTTTGTAGCAAATAAAGTGTTACCAAAAGAAAATGTTTTAGCAATTATAGCAAACGGAGAAATGGTACCAAGAAAAGATTATAATGAAGCAATAGATTTTTTAAAAGAAAATAAATTTCAGTTTAAAGAAATTTCATATAAACCATTAGAAATTCCAGAGTTTAGAGAAAATCATAAGGATAGATGTTATTATTGTAAAAAAAGATTAATGACACAGATAAGAAAAGAGGCAACTAAAAATGGTTTTGAAAACTTATTAGATGGAAAAAATGCAGATGATTTAAAAGTATATAGACCTGGAAATAAGGCAACAGAAGAACTTGAAATAATTAGTCCGTTAGCAAAACTTAATTTTTACAAAAAGGATATCAGAAAATATAGTAAAGAATTAGGAATTAAATTTTGGGACAAACCTTCTAATTCATGTTTAGCAACTAGATTCCCTTATAATACGACTTTAACTAAGGAAAGTTTAGAAATGATAGATCTAAGTGAAGAAGAAATAAAAAAGTTAGGTGTAAAGAGAGTAAGAGTGAGAGCACATAACGATGTTGTAAGAATTGAGATAGAAAAAGATGATTTTGGTAAAATATTAGAAAATAAAGAGAAAATAGTAAATGAACTAAAAGAGTTTGGTTTTAAATATGTTTCTTTAGATTTAGATGGTTTGAAAAGCGGAAGTTTTGATAAATAAAATATTGAAAATAAAAAATTAGATAAAATTAGTGTAACTTATTTAATAGTTAGTGGTATATTAAGTATAATACTCAGGAGGGATTAGATGGAAAAGAAAAATAAAAGAGGATTGATAATTAGTTTAATTAGTATTGCGGTAATAATTATAATTGCATTAATTATTAACTTTGTAGTTTTTAATATGGTCGAAAAAGCTGAGGAAAGTCAGGAGGTTGCTGAAAGCCATGGAATAATAAATACTAATATAAACAACAATATTAATACAGATTCTAATGTGGATACTTCTTCTGAAAATGTTTCAATAGTATATATGACAGATGATATTAGTAGCGAAGGTTTAATGGAAATTTATAAAGCTTTAGAATGGACATCAGAAGGAAATATTGCGGTTAAGGTAAGTACAGGAGAACCTCTAGCAAGTAATTATTTAGACCCTAACTTAATTAAAGATTTAGTACAATCAGTAGATGGAACAATAGTTGAATGTAATACAGCTTACGGTGGTTCAAGAAGTAATACTGAAATGCATATGCAAGTTGCAAAAGACCATGGCTTTACTGATATCGCAAATGTAGATATTTTAGATGCAGATGGGTCTATGAGTTTACCAGTAAGTGTCGGAAAACACTTAAATGAAGATTATGTAGGAAAAAACTTTGCAAATTATGATTCTTACTTAGTTTTATCACATTTTAAAGGTCATAGCATGGCAGGATATGGAGGAGCAATTAAAAATATTTCTATTGGACTTGGTTCTAGTGAAGGAAAATCTTGGATACATTCAGGAGGGACAAGCATGACAAACCCTTGGGGAGGCGAGCAAGATGCTTTCTTAGAATCTATGGCAGAGGTAGGAAAAGCTGTTTCTGATTATCTAGGAAATGGAGAAAGAATTGTATATATAAATGTAATGAATAGATTATCAGTTGATTGTGACTGTGATGGAAATCCAGCTGAGCCTGATATGCATGATATTGGAATATTAGCATCAAGTGATCCAGTAGCACTTGATAAAGCCTGTGTAGATTTAGTATATAGTGCACCAGATGGAGATTCTTTAATAGAAAGAATAGAGTCAAGAAATGGTGTTCACAGTATTGATTATGCAGCTGAAATTGGTCTTGGAAACCTAAATTATAATTTAGTAAATATATAAATTAGAATTTTAAGGAGAAAAGTATGAGTAGGGGAAAACAACGCAAGAAAAAGAATAAAGTTTATCAAAAAAGAAATAGAATGGTTCTATTTGCTTTTATATTAGTTATATTGTTAGTTTATATAATAATTCAAAAAAGAGAAGATACCTCTTATGCGACTACAACATCTGCATCTATAGGAGATATAATAGATGTAATTGAAAATGAAGAGGCAGATGTTAGTACTTATATAGTTTATGGAACACATTTAAATTTAGAAGGAAGCCTAGATATTACTAATCCTGAAATAGAAAATGCGCAAATAGTTGCAAAAAAAGAATCTGGAGAAGAAGTTTCAGTAGATACTACATATGAATATGAAAATGGAAAACTTAGCTTCTCTACATTAGATAAGATAAATACTGGCTTAGATTTAGAGAGTTTAGATGTAGATAATTATTATATGTTATTAAAAATAACAAGTTCTAATGGGCAAACAAAGTATTATTCTTTATCAAATGATACAGAGTATACTGAAGATATAGATTATTATACATTAACTAGAAATAATTCAAATAATAAAATTATTATAAGTTTTCTTAAACAAAATAGTGTATCAGCTTTAGCGTTAAATATAACGAAAGTTCATAAACTTCCGGATAATGTTTATGATGTAGTAATAGATCCAGGTCATGGAGGAAATGATACAGGAGCAATTTCAGGAAAATATCAAGAAGATGAAATAGTTCTTGAAAATAGTTTGGAACTAAAGAAAAAATTAGAAAGTTTAGGGTTAAAAGTTTTAATTACTAGAGATGGTACAGAGACAGATGAATATGATACATATAACATATATGATGAAGATGGAAGAGTAACAATGGCAAATGAATCAGGAGCTAAAATACTTGTTTCATTACATATGAACAGCAATGAATCTGATTTAGTTCATGGTGGTGTGGAAGTATATGCTGCTACTAATATGGATTTAAGTTTAGCAAAATCATTTGCAAATAATATTGTAAAAGAAGCTAACACTTCATATTCTAAGATGGAAAACGATAAAGTAGAAGATGGAGTATATGTACGTACAATGAAAGTGAATCGCAATTCTAGTACATTTAAAGGTTATAAAGGAATATATGATGAAGTACCATATTTGTTTATAATAAGAGAAATTGGAGGAATAGCAACAGGAGCCTATGTAAATGGTTCTAATGCAAGTTATGGAGAGAACATATATCGCAACTCAAATGTAGGAGTAGAAGGATATTTAATAGAACTTGGATATATGAATGTAAATAGTGACTTAAGAAATGTATTAAATAAAGGAAATTCATATGTAAAAGCGATAACAGATAGTATAAATTCTTATTATCATATAAAATAAGTTGGTGAAAAATGTTAGAGGAAGTAAAAGGACAATTAATATACTTTTGGTATTATTTTGATATTCAATTAAGGCAGATATTCATATATTGGATTATAGGAATTGTAATAGGTTCAGTTATATCAGTATTTGCTAAAGATAAAATACATAATTTATTTATTAAAATACAAAATAAAAATTTAGGAATACTTGGAATATTTATAGCAAGTGTACTTGGTATAATGTCCCCACTTTGTATGTATGGAACAATACCTATTGCAGCCTCTTTTTCTAAAAGTGGAATGAAAGATGATTTGCTTCGGAGCCTTTATGATGAGTTCAATATTGTTAAATCCACAATTACTTATTTATAGTGCTGCCCTTGGTACAAACGCATTACTTATTAGATTAAATGTTAGTATATTATGTGGATTTGTTGCAGGAATATTAATACATATATTTTATAAAGATAAAAGTTTCTTTAATTTTAAAGGCTTTGAGGAAAAGAAAAGTAAAGATACAGACCCTAATCTGTTTAAAAGGTTATTAAAAAATATTGTAAGAAATATAAAAGCAACAGGATTATATTTTCTTTTAGGTATTGTGCTTACAGTATTATTCCAGATGTATGTGCCACAAGATGCTTTTGCTAAGTTATTTATTAATAATGAAGGATTTGGAATACTTATGGCAGCAACTTTAGGTGTTCCTATATATGTTTGTGGTGGAGGAACAATACCACTTCTTAATGAGTGGCTGAATTCGGGAATGAGTATGGGTGCAGGAACAGCTTTTATGATTACAGGTCCTGCAACTAAAATAACTAATTTAGGAGCTTTAAAGATAGTTCTAGGAATTAAAAATTTTATAATTTATTTAGCATATGTTATTATGTTTTCAATAATTTCGGGATTGGTAATAGACTTAATTGGAATAACCATTTAGTGCCAACCGAAGTGAATCGATTTGGCACTAAGGACCATCCCCTTTTATTTTCATACATAGAGCTACTTAAAACTTAGGTTTTAGGTGGCTCTAAATTTTTATTATTAAAAATATCTACTTTGTTTGACCAAATAGTAGAATATTATATTTATTAATGTTAAAATAAAAATGAAAGGGGAAATTTATGAATAATATTAGTTTATCAAAATCAAGATATTGTAGAGTTGTGCAATGCAATAAAATGCTATGGATGGATATAAACAAAAAAGAAGAAGCAATTGATAAAGCAAGAGATAGTGTGTTAGAAAATGGAACAAAAGTAGGAGAACTTGCAAGAGGATATTTTGGAGATTTTGTTAATGTTGAATATAATAAAGATTTGTCAAAAATGGTTGCTGATACAAAGAAGTTCTTAAAAGATGCACCAAATATTATTACAGAAGCTTCTTTTAATTATGATAATAATTTTTGTAGTGTAGATATTTTGAAAAATGATATAGATGGGTTTGAGATCTATGAAGTTAAAAGTTCAACTGAAGTAAAAGATATATATTTAGACGATGTTTCATATCAAGTTTATATTTTGAAAAATCTTGGGTTTAATGTAAAAAAAGCTAGTATAATGTATATAAATAATGAGTATATAAGAAAAGGCAAACTTGATTTAAAACAATTATTTACAATTAAGGATGTAACAGATATTGCTAATTCTAAACAGGATAAAATTAAAGAAAAAATTTGTGAAATTAATGAATATATGAAAACAAAAGTTGAGCCTGAAGAAAAAATCTCAATGAAATGCTTTGAACCTTATGAGTGCAGTTATTGGGAATATTGTACAAAGAACTTACCAGAAAAGAATGTCTTTTGTATAGCTAAAATGGGTAAAAAGGATAAGTTTGAATTATATGATAAAGGGATTTATACATATGAGGATTTATTAAATGAAAATCTTAACTGGAGATATCACCAGCAAATAGAAGTAGATTTATCAAATGAGGTTATCATAAAGAAAGATGAAATAAAAGAATTTATGAATAAGCTAACATATCCGTTATATTTTTTAGATTTTGAAACATATCAATCCGCAATACCAGAATATAATGGTACATGGCCTTATGAACAAATACCATTTCAATATTCACTTCATTATATTGAAGAAGAAGGTGGAGAATTAAAGCATAAAGAGTATTTAGCAGAAGCAGGAATAGATTCAAGAAGAGAATTAGCAGAAAAATTAGTTAGAGATATTCCTGAAAATGTTTGTGTAACAGCATATAATATGAGTTTCGAAAAAGGAAGAATAAAAGAACTTGCAAGTCTTTTTGAGGATTTAAAAGAACATTTATTAAACATACATAATAATATAGTAGATTTAATGATACCATTTTTTAATAGATGGTATTATACAAAAGAAATGCAAGGGTCATATTCAATAAAATATGTACTTCCAGCATTGTTTCCAAATGACCCGGAACTTGATTATCATAGCCTACCAGTTGTACATAATGGAGGAGAAGCAATGAGCATATTTGCTAATCTTGGAAATTATTCTAAAGAAGAACAAGAAAAGATAAGATATGGGTTATTAGAATATTGTAAACTAGATACATATGCAATGGTTAAGATTTGGGAAAAATTAAATGAAGTAATTAAGGAGTAAAAATGGAAAAGATAAATAAAGAAAAGTTTGTAAAAGATATAGAAGAATATTTAGGTGTAAAAAAATACGAAGACATAAAAAAAGAAGAAGCAAAAAGTAGAAAACTAAACTTTGATGAATCTGATAAGGAAGACTTAGGAAAGATTTTTGCTGAATTTTTTAAAAATACGAATAAAAAATATGAGCCTAGTATATTAGATATAGAAAGAATATGTAAAATTACAAAAAGAGAAGCAAAAAATGGGTGTGAAAAAGAACTTGTTCTTAAGAGAAAATTTTTTGATAAAGAAGAAAAATGTTTAAAAAGTAAAAAAGTAACAATAAAATTTAGAGTACCAAAAGGAATAGAAGATGGACAAAAACTGGTATTACGTGGTGAAGGAAATGAAGATGAAAAATTAAATAGAGGAAATTTGTTTATTAGAATTGTTGTTAAAAAATAAAAAGAAAGAGTAAAAAGAAACAATTAAAATAGGAGAGAAAATTATGAAATTATATGAGAAGAATGGAAATATATTATATATATTAAATGTGTTAAAAAAATATAGTGATGAAGAACATATGTTAAGTGCAACAGAAATACAAAGGAAAGTAAAAGAAATTTATGATGTGGATATAGATCCGAGAACAATTAGAAGAAATATAAACCTTTTAAAATATAAATTAGATTATGATATAAGTACAAGAGATGAAAATAAAAAGGGTTATTATATAAATAGAAATCCTGAAACAGATTTTGAGCCGGGTGAAATAAGAGCGATTATTGATAATTTTAGCTATGCAAATTACATAGTCCCTTCTGTTGCAAAAAGTATTATAAAAAAGTGTAAGAATATGCAGAATGTATATGAAAATCAAAAACTAAGAAATTATAAAATATATTCACATGATTCAAAAACAGATAATATGGAAGTTATAAAAAATATTGAAGATATTTCTGATGCAATAGAAAATTTAAATAAAATAAAATTTGAATATTGGAAATATGATATTTCAAATAATAGATTAGAAAAAGTAATTGTAAGTACACCAAAAGTTGCTCCATATGCATTAGTATATAATAAACAAGAATTTTATTTAATAGGAATAAAAGAGGGTATGGAAGATTTTTACCATTATAGATTAGATAGAATAAAAAATGTTAAAGAGCTAGATGAGAAAAGAACTGTAAAGAAAACAACAAGTGAAATACAAAGTTTTGCAGAGTCAACAGTTGAAATGTTTGGTGGTAAAAAAGAAGAAGTAGAAGTAAGATGCAATATGCTGTTATTAAATTCTATTTTTGATGAGTTTGGTAAAAATGTAACAATAAGAAAAGAGAATAATGAAACATTTACATTAATATTAGATGTTAATTTATTAGGCTTTAGAATGTGGGCAATGAGAAATATAGATTTAGTAGAAGTAATAAGACCGCAATGTTTAAGAAATGAGATGAAGGAAATTATTAAAAAAGCAAGTGAAAAATATAATAAATAGTAAGGGCTATAAAAAGCTCTTATTATTGCTTTACAATAAAAAATGAAAACAAAAAATCTATATAAAATAATTAGTGGAAAAAAATATGAAAAGATGTTATAATCATAAAAAAATAGATAAGATAAAAAAGAATATTGGAAAATAATAAGAAGAAGGATGTATAAATGAGTAAAAAGATATATAAAGAACCAATAAAAGCAGAAACAGAAACAACAATAAATGTAATATATGAAATGGAAAAATTATGTATATATACAAATAAAGTTTGTTTACAAAAACAATTAAATAAGCTATTAGGAGAACCAACAAAAGAATATAAAATAAAAAGGTCAATAACGGGAAGCATGTGGGAAATACCTTTTAAAGATAAAACAAAAATTTCAAGGATGATATTAAAAGCTAATATTTTTGAATTATAGTAGGTGATTAAAATGAAAAAATCAATTTTAGTATTAGAAGGCGGAGCAATGAGAAGCTTGTTTACGTCAGGAGTATTAGATATATTAATGGACAATAATATAGATATAGATTGTACAGTAGGTGTTTCAGCAGGAGCTTTAGTCGGTTCTAATTATGTATCTAATCAAAGAGGAAGAACTGCCAAAATAAATATTAATCATTGTAATGATAAGAAATATATAGGAGTAAGAGCAATAAAAAACAATAAAGGATTAGTTGGCTTTGATTATTTATTTGGTGGAGAAATTGCAAAAGAAAATCCATTTGATGAAAAAGAATTTTTAAATTCTAAGAAAAGATTTGTAACAGGTGTTACAAATTGTGAAACTGGTAAAACAGAATTTTATGATAAAAATAAAGAAAATACATATAAATTATTACAAGCATCATCTAGTATGCCATTAGTTTCAAAAGTTGTTGAAATAAATGGAAAACCATATTTAGATGGAGCAATAGATTGTAATGTGCCAATAGATTGGGCTTTAGAACAAGGATATGAAAAAATAGTTGTTGTACTTACAAGAAATAAAGATTATAGAAAAAAGCCAGTATCAAATAAAATGAAGAAAATGTATAATTTAGTATATAAGAAATATCCTAATTTATTGAAAACTATGTATGATAGACCAAATAAATATAATGAAACTTACAATAAAATAGAAAAATTAGAAAAGGAAAATAAAATATTTGTATTTAGGCCAGAAAACAATGTAGATATTTCAAGGTTAGAAAGACATCAAGAAAAGTTAAGGAATTTATATGAAGAAGGAATAGAAGAAACTAAAAATAGATTAGATGATTTGAAAAAGTATTTGAACTCGTAAAAATACCGTTATATTGATTATCATTTATTTTTATGATATTATCATAAAAATAAATGGAATATAATAAGAAAATATTGATATAGATAAAAGAGATGTTTTTATTACTTATGAAAAATAGGAGATTGATTTATGTTACAAATAAAAAATGTATACAAACAATATAAGACAGGAAACTTAGTACAAAAAGTTTTGGACAATGTAAGTTTAAATTTAAGAGATAATGAATTTGTTGCAATTTTAGGGCCTAGTGGCTCTGGAAAAACAACACTTTTAAACATTATTGGTGGTTTAGATAGGTATGATAAAGGTGATTTAATAATAAACCGGAGTTTCTACTAAAAATTATAAAGATAGAGATTGGGATTCTTATCGTAATCATACAATTGGTTTTGTATTCCAAAGTTATAACTTAATACCGCATCAAACAATTCTAGCAAATGTAGAACTTGCACTAACTATTTCCGGAGTATCAAGAAAAAAACGTAGACAAAAAGCAATAAAGGCTCTTGAACAAGTAGGACTTGCAGAACATATGCATAAAAAACCAAATCAATTATCAGGTGGGCAAATGCAAAGAGTTGCAATTGCAAGGGCATTAGTAAATGACCCAGATATTGTACTTGCAGATGAGCCAACCCGGAGCTTTAGATAGTGATACTAGTATTCAAGTTATGGATTTATTAAAAGAAGTTGCTAAAGATAGATTAGTAGTAATGGTAACTCATAATCCAGAATTAGCACAAAAATATGCAACTCGTATTGTAAATTTAAGAGATGGTGTAATACTTTCAGATACAGACCCTTATGTAATAGAAAATGAAGAAAATAAAAAACCAGTACATAGAAATTTAGGTAAAACATCAATGTCTTTATTAACTTCATTATCACTTAGTTTTAATAATTTAAAAACTAAAAAAGGAAGAACAATTTTAACATCATTTGCAGGGTCAATTGGAATTATTGGTATAGCATTAATTCTTTCACTATCAAATGGTGTAAATAATTATATTGGCTCAGTAGAAGAAGATACTTTATCAGAATATCCTCTTCAAATACAAAGTTCAGGAATTGATATAAGTTCTTTGTTAGTTGGAACAGGTAACGATGGAGATGAAAATCAAGAAAAACGGAGAAATAAATGTTAATGAACAGTTAACAAATATGTTTTCTAAGATAGGCTCAAATGATTTAAAATCTCTAAAAGAGTACTTAGAAAGTGATGGATGTCCAGTATATGATTATGCCAAAGACATTGAATATACTTATGATGTTACACCTAAAATTTATAGCTCAGATACAGAAAATTTGAGACAAGTAAATCCAGACGTTTCACTTTCAAGTTTGGGAATAGGAGCTAGCCAATCTAGTAATAGTATGATATCTAGTATGATGAGTACGAATGTATTTTTCCAAATGCCAGAAAATAAAGAATTATATGAAAGTCAATATGATGTGAAAGCAGGAAAATGGCCTAGTAATTATAATGAATGCGTTTTAGTATTAACTTCAAGAGGAAATGTTAGCGACTTTTTACTTTATACTTTAGGCTTAAGAGATTATAGTGAATTACAAGATTTAGTAAATAAATTTTCAAACGGAGAAGAAGTAGAAGCACCTGATAATTTGGGTTCATATTCATATGATGATATTTTAGGAATTACTTTTAAATTAGTAAATAATAGCGATTGCTATGAATATGATAGTGAATACAACATTTGGAGAGATAAAACTGATAATACAGATTATATGAAAAATCTTGTAGCAAATGGAGAAGACTTAAAAATAGTTGGAATTGTACAGCCAAAAGAAGGAGCAACAAGTGCAATGTTAAGAGCAGGAATATGTTATCCAGCATCTTTAACAAA
>CALXCH010000020.1 GCA_944386735.1 uncultured Clostridia bacterium | reverse complement strand
AGGAGGAATAATTATGGGATTTATTAAAGCATTCGCAGGAGCAATAGGAGGAACATTTGCAGACCAATGGTTGGACTTTGTAGTTCCAATGCAAGGAGTTCCAGCAACAGCAGGAATATACCCAGCAGTATTAAAAAGTACAAATGCTGGAAGAGGATCAAATACAAAATCATCAGAGAATATTATTTCTAATGGAAGTAAAATTCTTGTTCCAGAGGGAACTGCACTTATTACAATGCAAGATGGAGCTGTAACAGGTCTTATTACAGAACCAGGAGGATTTATATTTACATCTGATGATCCAAATGCTAAATCAATTTTCGCAGGTGATGGAATAGTATCATCATTAATAAAACAAAGCTGGGAAAGATTTAAATTTGGTGGACAACCAGGATCTAACCAATCAGCTTATTATGTTAATTTAAAAGAAATACCAAATAACAAATTTGGAACACAATCTGAAATATATTGGGATGATGCATATTTAAATGCACAAGTTGGAGCAATAACAAGAGGTACATATACATTAAAAATTATTGATCCAATATTATTTATAAAGAACTTTGTTCCAGCACCATATTTAACAGAAGGAAAAGTATTTGACTTTGCAGACATGGATAATGATGCAGGAACCCAATTATTCAATGAAGTTGTAGGTAGTTTGTCAGCTGCATTTTCAAATTATACAAATGATCCAAGTAAAGGAAATCGTATTACAAAAATACAAGGAGATCAAATTGGTTTTGCTCAATCTTTATCACAAGCAGTAGAAGAAGCATATCAATGGAAAACTGATAGAGGATTAGAAATTGTAAAAGTTGCAATTCAAGCTATAGAATATGATGAAGATACAAAGAAATTATTAAGTGATGTAAAGAAAGCAGATGCACTTTCTGGAGCTCGTGGAAATTCATTTATGCAACAATCTGTTGCTCGTGGTTTCCAAGCAGCTGGTGAAAATGGCGGAGGTGCTGCGAATATGGCATTTATGGGAATGGGAATGAATGCTGTAGGTGGAGCAATGGGAGGTCTTCAACAACAAGTAAATGAACCTCAAGAAAAAGAAGAAGATCCAGTAGAAAAACTTACAAAGTTAAAGAAAATGTTAGATGCAGGACTTATAACACAAGAAGATTATGATAAAGCAAAAGATAAAATTTTGGGGGTGTAAAATAAATGCCAATAGATCCAAATTCAAATGATGAACCTAGAGTTGTTAAAACAGATGCAGGCTCTATTGATGGTCAAAATAAATGCCCTAAATGTGGAGCAACAGATATATCTCTTAATACAAAAACAGGTATGTTAAGATGTAATTTCTGTAGTCATGAATTTAAACCAGAAAAGGTACAAGGTTTAGAAACTGATATAACAAGGCTAGAAGGAGAAATTTTAGGCTCAGGAGCACAGGATATTGTTGAAGATACAGACAATGTAATGACTTTTAAATGCAGTAGTTGTGGAGCAGAAGTTGTAATAGATACATCAGAAAGTACACAGGCAAGATGCCATTGGTGTAGAAATACTTTATCTATTAATCAACAAATTCCAAATGGAGCAATTCCAGATGTAGTTTTACCATTTAAACTTACAAAGGAAGAGGCTCAAAAGCAAATAGAGGAATTTGTAGGTAAAAGAAAATTTTATGCAAATCCACAATTCAGACAAGAGTTTACAACAGATAATATTATGGGAGTTTATTTTCCATATATGGTTGTTGATGTTAATTCTCATGCATATTTTGCAGGAAGAGGAGAACATCAAGTTAGAATGTATACACGTGGAAGTGATAATAATAAAAGAACATATTATGATGCAGATTTATATGATGTAGAACGTGATTTTGATTTAACTATAGAAGGACTTACGGTTGAATCAAGTTCAGAGAGATTAGATAAAAGTTCAAATAAAACTAATAATGTTATAAATTCCATTTTACCATTTGATATAGAAAATGCTGTAAAATATAATGCAAATTATTTAAAGGGATATACATCAGAAAAACGTGATACAAATATTGACCAATTGCGTCCATTAGTTGATGAACAATCAAAAGATATTGCTAGGTTTGCAGCAAATGATACATTAAAACAATATGACCGTGGAGTAAGTTGGAAAACAGAACAATTAGATGTTAAGGGCAAACAATGGAAAACAGCTTATTTACCAGTTTGGTTATATAGCTACCAAGAAAAGAAAGGTGAAAATAGTATTTTGCACTATGTAGCAGTTAATGCAAGAACAAAAGAAACAATGGGAAGTGTACCAATATATATGCCTAAACTAATAGGAATATCATGTTTAGTAGAATTAATTGGTGTTATCTTAATGTTAATAGCAGATTTTGATTTTAGATGGATATTTTTATTACTTGGATTTATTTACTTCTTTATAATTTATTTAAGATATCGTAATGCTGATGCAAGACATCATCATGAAACAGAAACAAAGAAAAATATGTATAATGTAAAACAAGTAGATCATTTTATAAAAAGAGAAACAGGACTTCCAAATGGAAGAATAGTTGGAGCTAATAATACCAAAGTAAGTGGAGAAAATATTACGCAGAAGGTTATGGATACACTGATGCAAAAGTAAATAAAAAAAGCTAGTGATTTTGGTTAACCAGAATACTAGCTTTTTTATATAGTAGTAAATTTTTCCTAGTAGGAGAAATTTATGTATTAGATAATTATGGCGAATGTTAGATTTTTTATAAAGACTTTTCTTCTTGAACTTCTCCTTTTGAAAGATTTCTTTCTTGTGAATGTAAAATTGTATTACCCATAACAGCTGAAATAAACTTACGAAAAGCAGATTTTTTTTCATCATAGTCTATATAGCTATCAGAAATTAGTCCAGCTTGTAATTCTTCTATAGTCTTTTTTTCTTCTTCTGGAGTTCCCTCTGGGATATTAAAGACGATGTCACTATTATTTTTATTACAATCATAGATTGAAACTTCACACAATCTTCTAAGGACATTTTGATAAGCAGGAGAAATATTAAATCCGTTGTTTTCCATTTCTTGCAAAAATATGTCAACTTGCTTATTATTTCCCTTTATTGATTGAGGTTCTACATCTTCCACCATATCAGATTTTGTGCACAAATTAGAAAGAATGGATCCAAAACTTTGGTAATAATCATCTGCTGACAATTGTTCCATTATATTTTCAATATCTTCTGGAGCTGTAATTAAATGATTATCTCTTAATAATTTACTTAATGCTACTGCTTGATTTATACTTGAAAGTATTTCTTCATCTTCATGAAAATATGTATATGTATGTGTACCAATTTTAAGCCCTTCTTTTTGCATTAGCTCGATAAATTGCTTAGCACTTTCATTGTCAGCCCAATTCCACATACCAACATCTTCACCACGATATCCTAATTGAGTTAAAAATGGTTTGGAATAGCTTTTTACATTTTCTCCTTCATACCCTAGTACATGAGCTTTTGGATTAAATATTTTTAATTTTTCGACTTCGTTTTTAGGGCATAAAATCCACGAATTTTCCGATAATTCTATACTTCCACGTGTAAATGTGTCAACTGTTGCTACACGACCAATTTTTTCATTTGGTATGTCAACAAATGGAATTAAAATAGCATATTTACAATCATCCCAAGAGCCAAATAGATGTGATGATACTTCATCATTCATAGCTAAATGAATAGTATCTCTTGCAGATTTATATGAATATTCATATTCAGTTCCATTTAGAGTAATATGCTTTTGATATTCCACATTAGAATCTTTTGCAGATTTTATCATATTAGCAGTTGGTGCATACTTAGTCTTATGAACACCTATTAATGATGATTTTGAAGTATAATTTCTTGGATGGACAGATATACTTTTATCTGATTCAGAAAGTACAGGCTGGATTCCATTATTTTCTAGAAGTTCTATTGCTTCTGTAGGTGTAATTCCTAAATCAGACAATGTTTTTGAATTTTCTATAGAATTCATTGATTGTTCTATTTCGTTAAATTTTTTATTTATTCCGGATGTTTCTAATTCTTGTTCAACTCTAGCTTGTTCTGCTTCTAATTCAGCTTTTGCTTTGTTGATTAATGTAGGAAGTTCAGCAAATCGTTTAGATTGTGCTTTGAATTTTTTATAATCATTTCTTCTAGTAATCCATTTTTCAAAAAATGAAAAATTACCTCTTATAGTTATGCCAAAGCTTTGTTCACCCTCAAGTTGCCATAAATTATTACGAAATCCTTCTAAATTTTTGCTAATAATAGCTTTTTTCTCTTCATAAGTCATCTTTTCTTTAGTTAATTCTTCAAGTTTGATTTTTTTAATCTCTTCTAGCATATTATCAATTTTCTCCTTAGTCTGTTATATATTTTATATTAATATTATAAATTCCTGTTAATTCTAAAGGATTTAATAATATTATTCCAAATTTTTCATAACAAGCAATATCTTTAAAATCTATTTTTTTTATTAAATCATAAATATTGCCTAATATAGTATTTTCATCAGTAAAATTTAGCTTTCTAAAAGGATTTGAATTTAAAACCAGATGATTATAACCTCTTACAATTGGAATATGATCAGACATCGTCTTTAATTTTTTTAATATAATTAAGTATTCTAATTCTCGTCCATATTTCATATTAAAATGTACTATTATTTCATTATCTTTTTTTTCATCATAAAAATAATATTTTAAATTTGCGTCAAAATCATCATGAAATTTTAAAGCACCATCTTTTAAAATTTTAACTATTTTATCCATACTAGTTTGTTTACTCATTTGTATTTTTCTCCTTTAATATATATTTTTATTGTACATATATTTTTATTTTTTGACAATAGAAAAGTATATAAAAAATAGTATTAGAATAATCATGTTTTTAATACATATAAATTAAATAATTAGTATTTAAGTAGATAGAAATAAATAAAGAGGTGCATATGTTAGAATTATTAAAAGTGTTAGGAATTGGTTTATTTTTTGGAACTTTTGGAACCACAATTGGTGGAATAATAGGCGTGAATTTAAAAACAACGTCAAATAAATTTTTAGGATTTATCTTATCATTTGCAGCAGGTTTGATGATGTCAATTATATGTTTTGATTTAATTCCAGAAGCAATGGAGATATCGAATTTGGCTGTAATATTAATAGGTATTTTACTGGGAATAATTACAATGATAATATGTGATACAAGTGTAAAGAAAAAATTTAGTGGTAACAAAAATGTAAATAGTCTTTTAAGAGCAGGAATAATAATTAGTATTGGATTAGCCCTACATAATATACCAGAAGGCTTAGCAATTGGTACAGGATTTCAGGCTTCTTTAAATTTAGGTTTATCTTTAGCAATTGTAATTGCGATTCATGATATACCAGAAGGAATATCCATGGCAGTACCAATGAAAACTGGAGGTATGGGAAAATTAAGAATAATTACCTATGTAGTACTCTCTGGTTTAACAACAGGGATAGGAGCATTAATAGGTCATTTAATAGGAGGAATATCAGAAAAAATAATTGCAATATCGTTAAGTTTTGCAGCAGGTGCAATGCTTTATATTGTTTCTGGAGAATTAACACCTGAGGCAAATAATATGTATAAAGGAAGAATGAATGCTTTAGGAAATATTTTAGGATTTATATTAGGAATCATAGCTGTAAATATATGATAAAAGAGGTTACGCACATGTAAAAAGTGCATTGTAACTAAAACTTGTTATATAAAAAAGCTCATAATGTAGATTAATACATTATGAGCTTTATAAATTAATTTTCTACAAAAGAATTTGCAATATCATCAAATATAGTTACATATTTATCTTTGTTTGCCAAAATAACTTCAAAGTCTAATATATAAATATTTTTACTAGTTTTTATCCATACAACATTAGAATAAAGATCTGACTCAAGGCTTGAATCATAATATGTAAAAGAATATTTATAAGCCTCACAATTAGGAATACTCATTTCTATAATATCAGAAAGATCTTTAACATTTTCTCTGGCATTTGATATATTGTCTTTTTCAGCGGTAATAGCATCTTTTAAATTAACATCAGTACCAGTATTCTCGATACGTGTAGTGTATAACATCATTTGATCTTTTACAGAATATAAATCTAAAACATAATCTGCTGAGCCAGATGCAGTTTCTTTAAAATCTACTTTTCCTGGTATTTGTAAAGAAAATTCATTATTAATTGAATTAACTGTTACAGGAGTTAAATATTTGTATAAAAAGTATATTCCAAAACCTAATAATATTAGAATCAATAAAATGACAATTATAATAAATATTTTCTTTAGTTTCATAAACCCCTCCAATCGAGCAATAATATGCTCTATCAAAATTTTAAAAGATTCTCACAAAAAATATTTTATTATAAAAAATAAAATAAGACAATAAAATATCATAAAAATATTGATAGATTTAAAAAAAATAATTATAATAGTATAAGATTATAAAAAGAGAGGTACTTCATGAATATTAGATTAATAATAGGTATACTAGGAGGTATAATAGCTGCTGAGTTTATAGCAATAATTTATCAAATGGGTGTATACAAAAAAGAAATAGAGAAAAGTATAGAATATGAGAATTTTAGAAAAGAAGTATTAATTAAAGCAGCTAAAGAAAGACGTGAATTAAGAGAAGCATTAGCAAAGCAACAAGAATTAAAAAATAAGATGGAAGAATTAAATAGTAAAAGAGAAAAAGTAAAAGAAAAATAAAAAAGAAAAATTGAATCCTAAAGAAAACAGATAATGTAAATCCTTAGGATTCAATTTTTACTTGAAAAAAGCGGAAAAATAGTGTAGAATGTATAAAGTTTAAGATGGGAGGAATAGAAAATGAAGGTAATTTTATTAGACAATATAAAAGGTGTAGGAAAAAAGGATGAAGTAATAAATGCAAGCGATGGATATGCAAGAAATTTTCTATTTCCTAAAAAATTAGCTGTAGAAGCAAATGCAGAAAATATGGCAAAGTTAAAAGGAAAACAAGATTCTATGAGCCATAAAAAAGAAATGGAAAAAGAAGATGCAAAAAAAATAGTAGAAAAATTAAAAACTATTCGTCCAAAAATGAAAATAAAAACAGGAGAGAATGGAAAAGTATTTGGTGGAGTAACAGCAAAAGACATCTCCGAAATATTAAATAAAGATTATAATATAAATATAGATAAAAAGAAAATAGACTTAAAAGAAAGTATAAAAACTTTAGGTGTTACAAAAGTAAGTGTAAAATTATATGAAGGAGTTATAGGAGAAATAACTGTTGATATAATTCCAGAATAAGTAATGCTAATTTCTAGGAAAGGAGAGTATGATTATTTGGTAAAAATCATACAGTGCAAGAAATGGAGCTAGGAAAAATACCACCAAATGATGTAGAAGCAGAACAAGCTGTTATAGGAAGTATGTTAACAGATAGAGATGCTGTTATATCAGCTATAGAAGTTTTAAAAGAAGAAGATTTTTATAGAGAAGATAATAAAACAATTTATGAAGCAATATTAAATTTATATAATAGATCAGAACCAATAGATATAATTACTCTTAAATCTGAATTAACTTCAATGGGTATGTTTGATAAAATTGGAGGTTTAGAATATATAGTTGGTTTGCCAGAAAAAGTTCCTACAACAGCAAATGTAGAAAAATATATAAGTATCGTAAAAGAAAAATCAGAATTAAGAAGATTAATAAAAGCAGCAAATGAAATAATAGAACAAGGATATGATCCAACAGAAAACATAGATGACATAATGAATAGTGCAGAAAAGAAAATTTTTAATATAATGCAAGATAAGGATCAAAAAACATATAGTCCAATAAAAGATGTATTAATTGATGCTTTTACAGAATTAGAGCAATTGTATAATCAAAAGCAACACGTAACAGGTGTTCCTACAGGTTTTATAGATTTAGATTACAAGACAGCAGGACTACATAATTCGGATTTAATTTTAATTGCAGCAAGACCAGCAATGGGAAAATCAGCATTTGCATTAAATATTGCAACAAATGCAGCTGTTAGAGCAAAAGTACCAGTAGTATTATTTAGTCTAGAGATGTCAAAAGAGCAAATGGTTAACAGAATTTTATGTAGTGAAGCAATGGTAGATAGTAATAAAGTAAGAACTGGAAAAATAGATGATGATGATTGGATAAAACTTGCAGATACAATGGGGGATTTGTCTGAAGCACCTATATATATAGACGATACACCTGGTATTGCTATAAATGAAATAAGAGCAAAATGTAGAAAACTAAAATTAGAAAAAAATATAGGTTTAGTCGTAATAGACTATTTGCAACTTGTTCAAGGATCATCTAAAAGAGCATCTGGAAGTAGAGAGCAAGAAATTTCGGAAATAAGTAGATCTTTAAAAATACTAGCAAAAGAAATAAATGTTCCAGTAATAGCATTATCCCAATTATCTAGAGCACCAGAACAAAGACCTGACCATAGACCTATGCTTTCTGACTTACGTGAATCTGGAGCAATAGAGCAAGATGCAGATATAGTTATGTTTCTATATAGAGATGATTATTATAATGAAGATAGTGAAGAAAAAGGAATTGCAGAAGTTATTGTAGCAAAGCATAGAGCTGGTTCAACAGGAACGGTAAAACTAATATGGCTTGGAAATTATACAAAATTTGCTAATATGGATAAATATAGGGAATAAAGGACGGTAATATGGAGGAAAGAGTTTTAAAAACTATAGAAAAATATAAACTAATAGAATCTGGGGATGGAGTACTTATTGCGGTATCTGGTGGCCCAGATTCTATGTGCTTATTAGACATTTTAAATAAATTAAAAGAAAAGTTAAATATAAAAATAGCTGTTGTACATGTAAATCATGGAATAAGGGAAGAAGCTAATGAAGAAACTGAATACATAAAAAACTATTGTGAAAAATATAATATAAAGATATATGTAAAATATGAAAAAGTAGTAGAACTTGCGAAACAAAATAAGATTGGATTAGAAGAGGCTGGAAGAAAAGTAAGATATGATTTTTTTGATGAAGTTTTACAAGAAACTAAATTTAATAAAATCGCAATAGCTCATAATATGAATGATAAGGTAGAGACAATCTTAATGAATATAATCAGAGGCTCTGGAAGCTTAGGGCTAAAAGGAATCGAGCCTAAAAGAGAAAATAAATATATAAGACCTTTAATAGAAATAGAAAGAAAAGATATAGAAGAGTATTGTAGTAAAAATAAATTAAATCCAAAATTTGATAAAAGTAATAATGATAATACATATACAAGAAATAAAATAAGAAATATTTTAATTCCATTCATAAAAAAGGAATTTAATCCAAATGTAATAAAAGGAATAAATAATTTATCAGAAATAGTAACGGAAGAACAGAATTATTTAGAAAAAATTGTAAATAATATATATAGCCAAATAAAAATAGAAGAGAATAAAGATAAGGTAATTTTAGATTTAAAAGAATTTAATAAACAAGATACTATAATTAAAAAAAGATTATTGCTCTTATCGGTAAATAAGATTTTCGGATCTAGTAAAAATATCGAAAAAATTCATATAGAGGATATTATAAAATTATGTGAAAGAAATATTGGAAACAAATATTTAACTCCAAATAAAAATATAAAGTTTTTTGTTAATAAAGGAAAAATTATTATAACACATACATATTAATATCCGTAAGTTGTTTTTGATTGACACATAAAAGTCACACAAAATAGCTTGAAAACAATTAATATATATGGTATATATGCATATAGCGAAATTAAAAAACAAAGAGGAGGAAAATGAATTGAAAAATGGTATAAAATCATTGGCAGTTTGGTTAATATTTTTAATTATATTTATAGTATTAATTTCGTCAATAATGGATAATTCAAGTAATAAACTTGCATATTCAGAATTATTAACAGATATGGAAAATGGTTCTGTAGTGAGTATAGAGATTCAATCTGGAGGAGAAAAAGCTTTAGTAGAATTAGAAGGTGATTCTGTACCAAAAGAAGTAAATATTCCAGATATTAATAGTTTTATGACATATGCACAAGAAGTTCTTAAGACAAATAGTTATACTTTAACAGAAAGACCAGAATCAGTATTTATGAAAGGACTTTATTTAATAATACCATTTGGAATTATAGTAATTGTTTTACTATTTGGTTTACTATTAATTAATCCAGGAAACCAAAGTGGAAATAAAACAATGTCATTTGGTAAGAGTAGAGCTAGAATGACAAATGGTGCAGAAAAAACAAAAGTTACATTTAATGATGTAGCAGGAGTTGACGAAGAAAAAGAAGAGCTAGAAGAAATAGTAGAATTTTTAAAAACACCAAAGAAATTTACAGATATGGGAGCAAGAATTCCTAAAGGAGTATTGCTAGTGGGTCAACCTGGTACAGGTAAAACTTTACTTGCAAAAGCAGTAGCTGGTGAGGCAGGAGTACCATTCTTTAGTATAAGTGGTTCTGAATTCGTAGAAATGTTTGTTGGTGTTGGTGCATCAAGAGTTAGAGACTTGTTTGATCAAGCAAAGAAAAATGCTCCATCTATAATATTTATAGATGAAATTGATGCAGTAGGTCGCCAAAGAGGTGCAGGACTTGGTGGAGGACATGACGAAAGAGAACAAACATTAAATCAACTTTTAGTTGAAATGGATGGATTTGGAACAAATGAAGGAGTTATAGTACTTGCAGCTACAAATAGACCAGATGTATTAGATAAAGCATTATTAAGGCCAGGAAGATTTGACAGACAAATAGTAGTATCTGCTCCAGATGTTAAAGCAAGGGAGCAAATATTAGAAGTTCATGCAAGAAAGAAAAAGTTAGCAGAAGATGTAGACTTAAAAACTGTTGCTAGAAACACTTCCGGATTTGCAGGAGCCGATTTAGAGAATATTCTAAATGAAGCAGCTTTACTTGCAGCAAGAAGAAATTTATCTTGTATTGGAATGAAAGAAATTGAAGATGCAATGGTAAAAGTTACAATGGGACCAGAAAAGAAAACAAGAGTAAGAAGCGAAAAAGAAAATAAATTAGTTGCTTATCATGAAGCAGGTCATGCAGTTGTAAGTAGATATTTACCAACTCAAGATAAGGTTCATCAAATATCTATAGTACCTAGAGGAATGGCTGGAGGTTATACTATGTATAGACCAACAGAAGATAAATCATTTAGATCAAAAACAGAAATGGAAGAGAGCATTGTTTCATTATTAGGTGGAAGAGTTGCTGAAAAATTAATTTTAGATGATATCTCTACAGGTGCAAGTAATGATATAGAAAGAGCAACAGCAATTTCTAGAGCAATGGTAACAAAATATGGTATGAGCGAAAGATTAGGAACAATTACTTTTGGCGCAGACCAAGAAGAAGTATTCCTAGGAAGAGATTTAGCACATGCTAAAGAATATTCTGAGGAAACAGCAGCAATCATAGACGAAGAAGTTAAAAAGATTGTTGATGCAGGATATGAAAAGGCTATTAATATTTTAAGTGAACATGTTGATAAATTACATGCAGTTGCTAAAGTATTATTAGAAAAAGAGAAAATCGACGGAGATGAATTTGATAAAATCTTTGCTGATGTAGAACAAGCATAGAAATTAGAAATCTTTGTTTAAGTTAAAATATTAAATATAAGTTAAACAGTGGAAAACTATGAATAACTAAAATAGTTTTCCACTGTTTTTACGTTATTGGTAAACTACTGTTTTACTTGTGAGTTGTTTTTATTATTTATAAAGTAAACTTGCAAGATATACGGAAATAACCTTTAAATAAAATGTTACAAAATTTGAGTGTTGGATAACGAAAAAGATAATAAAATGTAAAAAAAGAAAGAAAAGACTGAACACTTATAAAGCGTAAGAACAGATTTGATATAGCTAAAAGCTACTAAAATAGAGGGATTTACTAATTAAATATATGTATTAAAATTAATAATAACGAATTATGATTTAAGGAGAGATTAGTATGAGTGGGAAAAAGAAGTTAACTTTTAATAAAAAAATGTTAATTCCTATTTTAATAGCCTTAGCGATTTCAGTTGTAATAATAGCTATTATTGCAAATGGTAACAATGTTTTTAATTTATATGGAAAAGAAAACACAAGTCAAAATGCTGGTGTAATAATAGGTGACAAAGCATATATTTCTGAAGCTAAAATAATGCAAATAATTACAGGAACAGTGCCTTGGGATGCAAATGATAATGCAGGAAATGATAGTTCTGCTGATAATAATATAGTGCGCTCATTTGACCAAGTAACGTGGAATGTAGATATAACAATGGCATTGAAAAGTGGAGTTTCTGTTGGAGGATTAAATGGAGGTACAATCGATTTTGAAGTATCACTTCCTGATAGTTTAGCAAATATTGTTAAATGGGATCTAAATTCAATGACTTGGGTTGAAAATGCACAACTAAGTAGTGATGGAACGAAACTAACAGGTAGTTATTCTATGGATTCCTCAAAACAAAGTGTGCCTGGAAAACAAACATTAATTTTTATTTTGAAGGTTGGAGGGGCAACAAATGGAACAGAAATAGCTCCAAAATTTAACTTTAAATTGGCTGGAACCAATGACAGCGAAAAGGCTTCAGCTCAATCATCAACAGTAATAGTAAGCTCAATACCTAAATATGATATTTCAATAGATGATTTAGATATGACATATGATGTAGATATAAATGGAAATTATCAGAAGTTATATAAGTATGGTTTATCTTTTAAATTACTAGGTGATAATACATCAAAGGGAGTAAAAGGAATAGAAATTCCAAAGAATAATTTAAGTTTTGATATTAAATATAACATGAAAAGAAAGCCAATAAGTGGTAGTGATTATACAGATATTACAAAAAATTTGGGATTATATAATTATAAATATAATGCATATGATAATAAAGGATTAGGAAATCCAGAAAATTCTATAGCTGATATACCAGATTCGTTCCTTGTTTCTGGAGGAGCATATCCATATAGTACTATAGTAGGAGATGAAACAAGTGCTGTATATAAAAATGGAAACTTAACAATGGTTGATGATAATAATGGAACTATACATGTTACTATAAATGATTTTGGTATAGGAGAAAGTTTTCCAAGTAAATTAGATTGGGGAAATCCAATTACTATAGAAAAAGGATATATTAGTGTAGGATTATTTTATATGGCTGTTGATATGAATGAGGAAACAATGGCTGAAAATACTCAGTCATATATGGAATATGATGCAACTAATTTCCAAGTAACTACAATAGGTGATAGTATTTGTAATTCTGAAGTAAAAACTGACAACAATAAAATAACAACAAACTTTGTAGCTTTTGGAGAAGGAATATTTTCTTTTTCTAAAGAAACTCTTTACACTCAAGATGCACAGCAATTGGCAACACCATATGGTAATGGAAATGCAAAAAATTATTTAGGAACAGAAGGATTAGAAATAACAAATAGAGTAAAAAATGCTATGTCAAATCCTAAAGCATATTGGATTTATGATGCAGATATTTTAACAAAGCTTGATGATAAAAGCATAGAGCCAACTACAAAATATGGACAAGAATGTATAGCAACTGGGACATATGGAAAAACGGATATAAAATTTAATTTACTATATGCAGGAAAGAAAGATAAAACAGGCTGGACCTCTGACCAAGAAATGTTAGATGCTAAAATGGAAGATTTAGTATATTTTGATACACTAGACGAATTAAAATCAGCCGGGTATACATGTGTTGCAACATTAGCAGAATCACAATCAGGTGTTGTTAAGAGTGGTATAGAACTAGATTTAAGAATACCAGTTAAGATTAAAGAAAATGCAGTAATAGGTAGTGTTGCACAAGCTTTAACAGATGTAAGAATATACACAGAAGACAATCAAGTAGATAGAAGCACACAAACACATTTAAAAACAACGTATATAGATGATTATCCTACTCCTACATGGAAAGCAGAAAATGTACCATATGTAAAAACAAAATATGATGATAATGGACAAATGGTATCAGGAACACATGCAGGAAGTTATCCAGCTGGAAATAGTTTGCTAATATTAGGAGCAAAACAGGTAATATCAATAAAAAGCTTGGATGAAAATAACAATGAAAAAACCAATTTTGATATAGGGAAAAATGAAAATGTAGTTAAATATGAAGTGACTCCTCAAATAACAAATCCATCAGGAAAAGTTGGAAGTAGTAATGTCACAATAAAAGTGGAAGTAACACTTCCAAAGGGCTTAGAGTATATGATAGGAAGTTCGGAATATGAAGAACCTGAAATTGTTAATAATAGCAATGGAACGACACTTTTAACATGGTATAAGTATGACTGTCAGATTAACAAAGATATAGAAGCTATAAAATTTAAAGCTAGTATAGACAATGAAAGTGAAAATGGACAAAGCTATGAAATTTCAGCAGTTATGTCAGAAGTCGTAGGAGAAGATGGCCTAAGTAAAGTAGGAAATTCAGAATTAAAAAATAGAACTGCTCAAAACTATATTAATATAATAAACTTAGCAAGTCATAGAGCTTATAAAGAAGTAGATGAACCAATAATTGAAAAAAATGGAGATGTAAAATATAAAGTAGTTTATGAGAACAAAACAGACGAAAGAATCGAAAAATTTCAATTATTAGATATATTACCATATACTAATGATGGAAGAGGTAGTAATTTCTCTGGAACATATACAGTAGGTAGTATAAATGTAAAACAAACAATAAATGGTGTAGAGCAAAACAATGGTAACTTAAAATTATATATTACTAATTCAGATTCTGTAAAAGATATGGATGCAAAGAATACAGGAATAGGAATAGATAGTATATGGTCTGAAAAAACAATTGGACAAACATTAAATGAATCAGCAAAGGGTATTGCATTAAAGGGTGCTTTAGTAGGAAAGACAAAAGTAGAATTAGAAATAACATTAAAAACGAATGGAAATAATGCTAATGATATATATGCTAATAATGCAATGGTTCAAGTATATACAGATTCTTCACAAGTAGAGACTGGTAAAGTAGACGTAAAAGTAGTAAATAGAAGTATAAGTGGAAAAGTATGGGTAGATAGTAACAAAAATGGAATTATAGATAATAATGAAACAGGACTAGAAGGGGTAACTTTAAGATTAATAAATACAAGTAGTAATAATGAAGAAGCTAATACAACAACAAATACTAATGGAGAGTATAAATTTGATGGATTACCTAAAGGTAATTACAAAGTAAGAATAGAACATAGTGATAAATATTATTTGACAGAGAAAAATGTTGGTGATAACCAAGAAGTAAATAGCAAATTTAATGTTTCAACAAAAGAAACTGATGAGATTACTAAACTTAACAATACAGTTATTATAAATGCAACAGTAGATAATGTTAATGCTGGTCTAATAGGTACAACATACAATATAACAACAGAAGTAAAAGGCGAAGGCGGAAATATAAGTGGAGAAAATGATGAGATATATGAGACAGTAGATAAAGGCGGAACAAACAAAAAAGATATTATAATAAGCCCAAATGTCGGATATAGAGTAAGTAAAATAACAGTAAATGGAGAAGAAATCGAATTTACACCAGCAGAAGATGGAACAGTAAAATTAAGCAAATTCACTAATATGAGTGAAGATAAGCATATTGTAGTAGAATTTGAAAGAATTCCAGCTAAAGTAATAGTTCGCTATTATATAGAAGGAACAACAGATAGAGTTCCACTACAAGATGGAGGAATAGCACAAGATGTAACACAAAATGGATTATTAGGAGATAACTATTCAACAACTGCATTACAAAATGTAAGCAATAAATATGAGTTAGTAGAGACACCAGCAAATGCAAGTGGAACAATGAACAGTGAAACAACAGTGGTAATTTATTATTATAGATTAAAAGCTACAAGTGTTCTTGTACATCACTATATAGATGGAACAGAAACAAAAGTACCTGCCAAAAATGGTGGAGAAGTAGCAGATGAAACAATAACAGGAAAAGTAGATGACAAATATAGTACAAATGCATCTTCAAACATTGCAAACAATTATGAATTAGTAACAAGCAAACTACCAACAAATGCAAGTGGTACGATGACTGAAGAGCAAATAGTAGTAACATATTACTATCAATTAAAAGATCCAACATTAACAAGCAATATAAGTAAAACAAGTACTTTAAATAAAATAACATCAAAAGATCAAGAAATGCCATATACAATTACATATACAGCAAATGTAGATACATATAAGGGAGATGCAGAAGTAACAATAGTAGATACACTTCCATATACAATAGATGAATCAAAATCAGACTTAGCAGGCGGAACATATAATGCTGAGGCTAAAACAATAACATGGAAGGAAAACATAACAGGAATAGATAGTTTTGCAAGCATAAAAAATCAAATAAATATAACAAAAGAAATAAAAGTAGTATACAAAGATTTAGATGTTACACAAGCAAATGTAACAAATAAAGTAACAGGAACAATTAATTTAAAAACACCAGAAAAAACTGATACAACAGAAGTAACAAAAGATATACCAACAGAATACTTAAAAGATGTAAAAGTAACAAAGATTTGGAACGATAATAATAACAGTGCAAGTAAACGTCCAGCAAATGTAACAGTTGTACTTACAGGAGACGGAAAGACATATAAGCAACAATTAAGTGTACAAAATGTAGTTTCTGGAAATAATAACAATTGGGAATATACATTTACAAACTTACCAAAATATAATGCACAAGGTGTAGAAATAGATTATGTATTAAGCGAAGAAGTAAGTTCAGAATCTAATAATAAATTCTATTCTGCAAACATAGACCAAGGAAATAAAACAATAACAAATACTTTTACTGTACCAGATGAAAAGGTAACTGTGACAGCAAAGAAAGTATGGAATGATAATAACAATAGTGCACAAAAACGTCCAAATAGTGTAACATTAACAGTTACAGGAACAGGTGCAGGTGTAAATGTTTCTAAAGAGCAAGAAATTACATCAGCAAATGCAGTAGCAGGAGATAGTAACGCTTGGGAATATACTTTTACAGATTTACCAAAATATGACGAAAATGGTGATGAAGTAAAATATACAATAAATGAAAAAGATTTAAATAATGAATTTTATATTAAATCTAATGTAGATCAAGCAACAAGAACTGTAACAAATACATTCCAAGTACCAGGAGAAAATATAGAGATTCTAGTAACAAAGATTTGGGATGACAATAATAATGAAGCAGGAAAACGTCCAGTAAATGTAACATTACAAGTAAAGAATGGTAATGAAGTTGTAGCAGAAGAGGAAGTTACAGAAGCAGATGGATGGAAACATACATTTAGTGTTCCAAAATATAATGCTGATGGTAATGAAATAAATTACACAATAGATGAAAAGGATTTAGGAAATAACTTCTATACAAAGGAAAATGCTGTTATAGAGCAAGATGCAAGAACTATTACAAATAAATTTGAAGTACCAGATGAAAAGGTGTCTATAAAAGTGACAAAAGTATGGGATGATAACAATAATTCTGCAGGAAAAAGACCAGGAAAAGTAACAATGGTACTAACTGGAGCTAGTCAAGCACATAAACAAGATTTAACAGTAGAAAATGCAGATCCATCAAACAACAATAACTGGATATATACATTTAATGACTTACCAAAATATGATTCAAAAGGTAATGAGATAAACTATATATTAAGTGAAGAATTAGATAGTATTTACTATACAAGTGCAAATAGCAAGATAGATCAAAATACAAAAACTATAACAAATACATTTAAAATACCAACAGACAAAATATCAATTCCTGTAGTAAAAGTATGGAATGATAATAATAACACAGCAAATAAAAGACCAGACAATGTAGTATTAGTATTAACAGGAAATGATGGAAGTGAAGCACATAAAGTAACATTAAGTGGTCACAATGCAGATGCAAATGATGGAAATAGATGGTTATATACATTTACAGACTTACCTAAATATAATGCTACAAATGGAGACGAAATAGTATATACATTAAGTGAAGAAAAATTAAACAGTAAATTTTATTCAACAAGTATAGATCAAGAAAGTAAAACAGTAACAAATACATTTAGTGTACCAGATGAAAAAACATCAGTAACAGTAAGAAAAGTATGGAATGATAATAATAATACTGCACAAAAACGTCCAGAAAGTGTTACATTAATCTTAAGTGCGTCAGGAAGTGAAGTTGCAAGACAAACTTTAACAAGTAGTAATGCAATAGAATCTGCTACAAACACTTGGGAATATACATTTAATAATTTAAAGAAGTATGATGCAAATGGAAATGAAATCGAATATACATTAAGTGAAGAGAATTTAAACAATAAATTCTATACATCAGAAGTAAATCAAGAAAATAAAACAGTAACAAATACATTTAGTGTACCAGGTGAAACGGTAAGTGTAACAGTTACAAAAACATGGAATGACAATAATAACGAATCAGGAAAACGTCCAACAAGTATTACATTAAAGGTATCAGGAAATGGAAAAAATTATACTCAAGAAGTAACAGAAGCAAATGCAGATAGTTCAAATAGCAATAATTGGGTATATACATTTAATGACTTACCAAAATATGATGGAAATGGTGACGAAATAGCTTATACAGTTGATGAATTAGATTTAAATAATGAATTCTACATTAAATCAAGTGTAAATCAAGAAACAAGAACAATAGTAAACACATTCCAAGTACCGGGAGAAAATGTAACAATTCCAGTAACAAAAATATGGGATGACAATAATGATATAGCTAAAAAACGTCCAGGAAGTATTACAATACAAGTGAAAAACGGTGAGGAAGTAGTAGCAGAATCACCAGTAACAGCAGATACAGAGTGGAAACATGAATTTACATTACCAAAATTTGATAATTATGGTAATGAGATAAAATATACAATAGATGAAGCAGATTTAAATAATAAATATTATGAAAAAGGTAATGTAGATCAAACAGCTAAAACGATAACAAATGTAAGCAAATACGGAAAAGTAATAGTACATTATTACATAGAAGGTACACAGACAAGAGTTACAGATATAAATGGTGGTGAAATTGCAGATGTATTAATAGAGGGAAAACAAGGGGAAAGCTACAATACAAATGCAGCAGAAAATGTAAAACAAAATTATGAATTGGTAGCGACACCTTCAAATGCAACAGGAACAATATCTGCAGAAGATACAGAAGTAATTTATTACTATAGATTAAAAACACCAAACATAACAAATCAAGTAATAAATAAAACAGGAACAGATAGAATAACAGTAGCAAATCAAGAAATGAACTACTCAATAACATATAGAACAGAAATAACAGATTACATAGGAAATGCAGAGGTAACAATAATAGATACATTGCCATATGCAATAGATGAAGGAAAATCAGACTTAGCAGGCGGAACTTACGATTCTACAGGAAAGACTATTACTTGGACAGAAAACATATCTGACATAAATAGTTTTACAGGTAATGGAACAGTAAATGTTACAAAGGATTTCAAAGTTGTGTATGTAGGCTTAGATATGAATCAAGAAAAAATAACAAACAATGTTAAAGGTAATATTAAGTTACTAACTCCAGAGAAAATAAGCGAAGAAGTGACAGGAAGTCAAGAAAGTACAATATATAAAGCAGAAATAAGAGCAGAAAAATTGGTAGATAAAACAGAAGCAATAGAGGGAGAAAAAGTAAAATATACAATAAGAATAACAAATGATGGAAACCTAGCAAAAACAGTAACAGTAAGAGATACATTACCAGCAGGAATAACATTTGATAAAGATACACTAATAAAAATAGGTAACATTGATACAGTCTACACAGAACAAAACTTAAAGAATGGAATACCAGTAGAAGTACCAGCTTATGGAAGTATAGATGTAGTATTTGCAGGAAAAGTAGATACATTGGCAAATAATGAATACAGTAAGACATTAAAAAATCAAGCAACAGTAGATAATGAACCAACAAATGAAGTAACAACAAATGTAACAAAAGCAAATATAACAGCACATAAAGAAGCTGAGCCATCAAGTGGAAGCAAAGTAAGAGAAGGAGACGAAATAACATACAGAATAAAAGTAAGAAATGATGGAACAAGAGCAGGAGATGTAATCGTAAAGGATACAATTCCAACAGGAACAACATTTGTAGAAGGTTCAATAAAGATAGATAATATTGCAGATAGTAGTAAAACAGATACAGACTTAGCAAATGGAATTAGGATAACAGTTGATATTAGCAAAGAAGTAGTTGTAGAGTTTAAAGTAAGAGTAAATAAACTAATAGATGGAACAAAGATAAAGAATACAGCATATATCAATCAAAATGGAGAAGATAAGAAAGTTCCAGAAGAACCAGAGCATACATATGTAGAACCAAAAGAAGAACAAAACATAAGTAAAACAGGAACAACAACAATAGAAAGCTTAGAGCAAGAAATAACATATAATATAAATTACACTGCTAAAATAACAGATTATAGTGGAAAAGCAACAGTAAAATTAATAGATACATTACCATATGCAATAGATGAAGCTAGATCAGATTTAGCAGGAGGAACATATGATACACAAGCACAAACAATAACATGGGAAGAACCTGTAGAAAATATACAAATTACAGAAGAAAAAGAAATAACAGTAAATAAAACAATAAAAGTAGTATATAAAGATGTAAGCCCAGATGTAGTAAGTATAAAAAATGTTGTTACAGGACATATAGAATACGAAACACCAGTTATGACAAGTGATGAAGTAACAGCAAATGCAACTACAACAACTGGATTTACAGTAAATATACCAGTAAGTAAAGTTTGGGAAGATGACTCAAACAAACTTGGACAGCGTCCAACAAGCATAGTATTCAAATTAACCGGAAGTGATGGAAGCGAATATGCTTTAGAATTAGCAAAACCAGGAACACAAAGAAGTACAACAACACAAGATCCATCTAATCCAAATAAATGGAATGATATATTCGAAAATTTACCAAAATATGATAGTAATAATCAAGAAATAGTATATACATTAACAGAAGAAGAAAAGACAGAAGGAGACTTAAAATACTATGATAGCGTAGTTACAGATAAGACAGTAACAAA
>CALXCH010000019.1 GCA_944386735.1 uncultured Clostridia bacterium | reverse complement strand
TATGCTAAAAGAAACTATTTTAGATAGTTTTAAAAGATTAATAGAACCATCAATTGATAGAGAAATTCGTTCTGATTTAACAGAAAAAGCAGAAGAAAAAGCAATTAAGGTATTTGGAAAAAATTCTAAACAATTATTATTAGGAGCGCCAATAAAAGGAAAGACTGTTATGGGATTTGATCCTGCATATAGAACTGGTTGTAAAATAGCTGTTATTGATGAAACAGGGAAGGTACTTGATTATACAACAGTATATCCAACAGAACCACAAAATGATGTAGAAGGAGCTAAAAAGGAATTATTAAAACTAATTGATAAAGATAAAGTAGATATGATAGCAATTGGAAATGGAACAGCATCAAGAGAATCTGAAATGTTTGTTGCAGATATGATAAAGGAATGTGATAGAGATGTTCATTATGTAATCGTAAGTGAAGCGGGAGCATCTGTATATTCTGCATCTAAGCTTGCAACAGAAGAATATCCAGATATAAATGTATCAATAAGAGGGGCAATTTCAATTGCGAGAAGATTACAAGATCCACTAGCAGAATTAGTTAAAATAGATCCTAAAGCAATAGGAGTAGGTCAATACCAACATGATGTAAATCAGAAGAAACTATCAGAAAGTTTAACAGCAGTTGTAGAAGATAGTGTTAATAAGGTTGGTGTAGATGTAAACACAGCAACTCCATCACTTTTAAGCTATGTTTCAGGAATTAATAAAACAATTGCTAAAAATATTGTAAAATATAGAGATGTAAATGGAAAATTAAAAAATAGAAAAGAGTTACTAAAAGTTCCAAAATTAGGAAAAGTAGCATATGAACAATGTGCAGGTTTCTTAAGAATATATGATGGAGATAATCCATTGGAAGTAACAGCAGTTCACCCTGAAAGTTACGAGGCTACAGAAAAGTTATTAGAAAAAATAGGCTTTAATAAAAATGATTTAAAAGATAAAGAAAAGTTAGAAGATTTAAGAAATAAACTAAAAAGTGTAAATATAGGAGAAATGGCAAAAGAATTAGATATTGGTGAGATGACTTTATCAGATATAATAGAAGAATTATCAAGACCAGGTAGAGATCCTCGTGAGGACATGCCAAAACCTATTCTAAGAAGCGACGTTCTAAAATTAGATGATTTAAAAGAGGGTATGGTATTAACGGGCACAGTAAGAAATGTAATCGATTTTGGAGCTTTTGTAGATATTGGTGTTAAACATGATGGTCTAGTACATATTTCTGAAATGAGTGATAAATATGTTAAAAATCCATCTGATGTAGTGTCTGTTGGAGATATTGTAAAAGTTAAAGTAATTAACATAGATAGAGAAAGACAAAAAGTAGCTCTTTCTATGAAAATATAATAAGAAGTGAAAAAGAATAGAGAAGTTTTCTATCTTTTTCACTTGACTCTATGTCAATAAATGAAAAAGGAAAAAGAAAAGAAGCGGATTTAAACCGCTTCTTTAAGTATATAAATAATATATATTATTAACATATATTCTAATCATTATTATTAGTAGTAGCAATAAAAGTTTCTTCATTTTTAGTGTTTGCATATTTTTCTTGTATTTCTTTTATCTCATTATAATGATTTTCTAAAATATCTAAGAATAAGTCATCTAACTTAGGGTCAAATTGAGTTCCTCTATTTTTCCTAAATTCTTCTTTAATAGCATCCAAAGGTAAAGAATCACGATAAGATCTTCTAGAACTCATAGCGTCAAAGCTATCTGCAATTGCCGTAATTCTAGCTAGATAAGGAATATCTTCTCCTGCAAGCTTACTTGGATATCCTTTCCCATCATATCTTTCATGGTGATGCTCAACTATTGGTAAAATATTTTGGAAAATTGTTGCATGAGATAATATATGAACACCAATATTTGGATGTTGCTTAATTTGAGAATACTCATTATCAGTAAGCTTTGATTCTTTTTGTAATATGCTATCTGGAACACCAATTTTTCCAATATCATGGAATAAACCACCAATTCTTAAAGTATCTAAATCAGCTTCTGGTAATCCTAAATATTTTCCAATCAAAACAGAGAATTCAGACACACGATCAGAATGACCACGTGTATATGTATCTTTTGCCTCAACAGTATAACGCAAGGTCTGAATGCTTTCTAAATAAGCTTGTTCTAGTTTTTCGTTTGCATCAGATAATTCTTCATTAATCTTCTTAATTTGATTCATTTGTTCAATAGATTTAATACCAGATTCAATAAGTAATAGCAATTGATCAAATTTATCACTTTTTTCACAATAACCTTGAATATCCAACCTTCTTATAGTTTCTAGTGGTGGAGCTAAGTCCTTGTGACCTGTAAGTAATAATATATATAAATCTTTATTAAATTTTCTAATTTCCTCAACTACCTGATCACCATGAATAGGAGTCATAATAAAGTCTAAAATCATAAGGTCAAAGTGTTCATTTTTTACTCTTTCAATTGCTTCTAGTGGATCTGTTATTCCTACAAAATTATAGCCAGATCTTTTTAAGAAAATAGATAAAGAATCAATAATTCCTTGTTCGTCATCAACAGCTATAATTTTATAATTTTGATTTTCTTTATTTTCTAAATTCTGCAATCCTTTTCTCATTTTATACCTCATAACATGTGTAATATTTTTACATATTATATTAATAAAAAAAATAAAAATCAAGAGTTTTAACAAAAAATATTGTCAAAACTCCTGATTTTTAGATTAAAACAAACAATATTTATAAAGGTAATATAATAGTAAATGTGGTACCTTTACCAGGTTCAGATTCAAAGGTAATATCTCCACCAAAATGGGCTTTTATCGTAGAATAAGACATATAAAGACCAAGTCCTGTACCATTTTTACCTTTAGTTGTAATCATTTCTTTAAATAACTTATCCTTAACCTTTTTAGGTAAACCTGAGCCATAATCTTTTACAGAAATGTATAATTTATCATCTTTCTTGTTAACAATTAAATCAATATTTTGTTCAGTTTTTCCATTATATGCCTGTATAGAATTTGATATCATGTTATTAATTACTTGAACCAAACTATTTACATCACCATGTAAGGTTGTATGTTCTGGTATATTCAAAGTTACTCTTAAATATATTAAAGCGCTCTTTAATTCATGTTTCATCAAAATATCAACACGTTTGACTAATTCTTCTATATCAAAATTAGTATTTTCAGATTCTGACATTGTAACTGCTTGTCCCTTTACAACAGTAATAACATCTGACATATAACTTGTATATTGTTTTATCTTTTCAATCCAATCCATCATATCTTTTGCAATATCATGATGGTCTTGAGAGTTTACTTCTGGGTCATCAATTGAAGAATCATATTCTTTGACCAAATCGGATAAACCTTCGGTTGCTCCAGCTATGGACATAATAGGGGTTTTAAGGTTATGAGCAATACCACCAATTAATTGTCCTAAAGAAGCTAAACGTTCACTTTCCATAAGCATCTCTTGATTATCTTTAATTTTCTTTATATCTAAAACGTGTTGAGTAATATCTTTAAACAAAATCAAGACACCTATAAATATCTTTTTATTAAATAAAGGACTAATTTCAACAATAAAATATTTATTAGCTTTTGTATCATAATATTCTATTCTATATGTTTTTTTATCCTTTAGTGCCTTATAAAAAGTGGCTTTAAAATTATCTAAATTTTTAGATGAATGTAGTAATTCAAAAATAGTTTTCCTACGAATATCTGAATCTTTAAGTTTAAAGGTCTTTTTGAATGTTTCATTATAATTTACAATATTAGTATTAGCATCTAAAACTAAATAACTATCTGACATTACATTAACAATTTTCTGCAGAGCTATTGGTGATAAATTTAAAAAGTTTAATTTTAATATTGCAAAAACATAAAATGAAACACCAACAACAAAAGAAATAGGTGTTAAGTATACACTCATTTCAACTAGTTTTAAGGTACCTAAAAAATTTATAGAAATAGGAATTATAGTACCTAAAATAATTAAAATAGATTGTTTTGAAAAAGCACCAGATTTCTTTAAAGAAGTCTGTATTAAGATAAACATACTTATGAATAATAGGGCATAAGTATATACTGAATGTATATGAAAATAAGGTCCTACAATTCCTTGATCTATTCTAGGAGAAAATTTTACGAAGAATAGATGATGCCAAGGGTTAGTCCATAATACCAATAATGAAAGTACAGGTATTATAAATAAAAGCAAATAAGATTTTTGAAATTTTATTTTATTATTCTTGAAGATTAAAGCAGAAAAGAATAAAGCAACAGGTAAAAGACAAGTACCTATATAAATAAAATATTCAAAATCCATAGGGTCAAGATTAGGATAAATAGTACACAATATATCCTGTAATAATACGCCAAAAGATATTATAAATACGCATATTAACATTGCCAAAAAGCCTTTTTGCAATTGTCCAAGAGGCCTTTTAGAAATTATATAAAATATAAGTAAAATAACTGATAAAGTAGAAATAACCAATAAAATAAAGGGTAAACTTAAAAATCTCATACTTTTTCCTCCGTTTCTAAAAGGTAGTTTGAAAAAAGATAAGTATTTACTAAAATACATATCAATTTTCAAACTTCACCCATTTATCCAAAAAATTTAATCTTCTTAAAATAATTAATATATTTTATTAAATAGTTTTTGTCAATATTTTTCCAATAAAAACCTATATGATTTAGATATTTTTCTGTAAAACTACAATCTAATTTAATTCTAGAAGTGTAAATTAATTGTTTATTTTTATCTAAATCATGTATAATTCCAGAAAGAATACCTTTTTTATCATCATCTTTTAACAATTCATTTATAATATTACACATTTCATCATTAGAAACTGGTAATAATTTAAATCCTTTCTCATTTAAAGTATCTATAAGTAATTTAATAGGTAATAATTTTGTATCATAAATGTGGAATACATTGCAAGGACTAGTATAACTTGCAATTTTTAATATAGCATCTGCACATAAATCAACAGGGGTTAGTTCAATTTCATGTTTTAAAGAATAGTCAGGGAAAGCTCCCATATTAATAAATGACTGTAATCTTTTTGCAAAAGCATTTTCCTCTACATTTCTTTGGAACATACCATCTGAGTATCTATTAGTTATATTACCAATTCTAACAATTTGTGCATCTAAACCATCTAAAATTGCTTCTAATACAATTCTTTCTGCTTCAAATTTGGTTATTGTATAAACATTATTTAAGCGTTGTTTAACATATAAATCTCTTTCTGAAAATACAATTTTATCATTAACATTTTCAGGTGTCTCAATTACAGTTTCTTCTTTTTCACCATTTCCAGAAATACTTATTGTTGAAACGTGAATTAGCCTTTTTTTGAAAATTTTACAAATTTGAACAACATTATAAGTTCCATCAACGTTTATCTTTTCAAATAATTCTCTTTGGCCAAAATGTTTAACAATAGCACCAGAATTTATAACAGTCGTTACATTATTTTTTATAACTTCCAAATTTTCATCAGAAAGACCGATATTTGATTTTGAAATGTCACCTTCTAATACATGTATTCTATGCTTATATTTTTGATAATTATTATCTCCAAAATAGTAAGTAAATGTGTTTTTTAATCTCTCACTAGGAATCATATTATCTTTTTGTCTAATAAGACAATAAATATCTCCATCACTATTTTTCAAAAATGAATATATTAAATGTGAGCCAAGATATCCTGTAGCACCAATTAATAAAACATTTCCTATATCTGTATTTTTTATATTAGATATATTTTCTACTGAGTTTTTGGATAATAATTTATTTATTTTAGTATAATCATAAGCTTCCAATTTGTCCACAGGTTTATAAGAGATTTTAGAAGCTAAATCTCTTATGGTAGGAAAATTGAATATATCTGCATATTCAAAATTAAACCCTTCTTTTAAAGCTTCTATTTGCATATTAATAGCCAAAATAGAATCTCCACCTATATCAAAGAAATTATCATCAATAGAAATTGAATTATTATGTAAAAGTTTTGACCATATTTTTAATAATTTTTTCTCTTTAGGATTTAACTTTTCTTGTTTTATAGGACTATTAGTATTATTTATATCAGGTAATGGCAAAGCTTTTCTGTCTATTTTTCTATTTATAGTATAAGGCATACTTTCAAGCTCTACAAAGTAAGTTGGAACCATATAATTAGGAAGTGCTTTTCTTAAAAAGTCTCTTACAGAATTTTCAGGAACTTTTATATCTTTATCGCAAACATAATATCCACATAAAAATTCTCTTGACTCAAGTTCTACTTTATTAACAACAGCAGCTGTTATACCTTTCATGCTTTCCATCTTTGTTTCAATCTCGCCAAGTTCTATTCTTAATCCACGTAATTTTACTTGGTTATCAATTCTACCAAGACATTGTACTTTACCATCAAAGGTCCATCTACCAATATCTCCAGATTTATACATTTTTCCTTCACCGAATGGATTATCTAAAAATCTTTCTTTAGTCATTTCTAGCTTATTAAGATATCCAAGGCCAACTTGAATTCCAGAAATGTATATTTCACCAACAACTCCAATTGGTAATCTATGTCCGTTTTTATCTAAAATATGTATCTCAGTGTTCATAATAGGTGGTCCTATTGTAATTTTATCTTCTCCATTTAAATTTTGTACATTTGATAAAACTGTTATTTCGCTAGGGCCATAAATGTTATAGATAGTAACACCAGGAGAAAGTTCTCTTAAATCTTTTACAAATTTTTCAGGTAGTGGTTCACCACCAAAAACCATATGTTTAATATTAGATAAGGCAGAAGGATTCAATCTATTGTCATAGTTGATTTTCATAAGACTAGGAGTTACAGTCATAACATCAGCACCATATTTTTTTATCAATGCGTCTAACAATATTGGATTTCTGTGCTCTGCATTATTTGCAAGTAAGACTTTCATACCATGTGTTAAAGATACAAAAATCTCATATACAAATATATCAAAAGGTGTTGATGTAACTGAAGCTATACAATGTTTATTACCTTCTTTTAAATAGTCGAGAACAAGTGTCATAGCTTTAACCATATTAGCAAAACCAACTTGATGTAATAAAACACCTTTAGGTACACCTGTAGAGCCAGAAGTGTATATTACATAAGATAAATCCAAAGGTTGTACTTTAACATTTGGGTTATCAAAATTTTTGGTATATAATTCATTATCTAAATCTATTTCTATAATATTATTTGTACCTTCAATTTTGTCCCTTAAAGATCTTTGAACAAGAACATATGGAGCTTTACTATTTTCTAGATAATACTTAGTTCTATCTTTTGGATATGTAGGGTCTAAATTAAGGAAAGCAGCACCAGCTTTTAAAATACCAAACATACCAACAATTGTCTCTAAAGAACGATTAGCCATAATAGCTACAATATCATTAGGTTTAACACCAATATTAATTAAATGATGAGCTAAGCTATTAGCTTTTTTATTCAATTCAGAATATGTAAGTGTTTTATCGTCACAAATTACAGCAATATTGTTTTTGTTTTGTTTAACGACATCCTCAAAAATAGAAACAACAGTATCATCATTTATTTCACCATCAGTATTATTGTAAAGTGATAATAACATATCTTCTTTTTTGGTTATAATATCTATATCATCTAAAGATGTAGATAAATTATTAGTTAAAGTCTCTAATAAAAATATATAATGCTCATAAATACTTTTAATTGTATCTTCATTAAATAAATCAGTATTATATTCAAAATTAATTCCATAAGTCTCAGGTTCAATTTCAATAGTTAAATTAAATTTAGCATATGATATTTTAGAAGCGACAGTTTTTACGGCATTGTCAGTTAGTAAATTATTGTTATTTTCATTTTGATAAGAAAATACAACATCAAATAAAGAGCTATTTGCTGGTATTTTTAAATCTTTTACTAGCATGTCATATGGATAAGGTTGATTAGATAATGAGTCTAATACTAATTCTTTAACCTTATTCAAAAAATCTTCTAATTTTATTTTACCATCAATGCTTACATTAAGAACAACATTATTAACAAACATACCAATCATATTTTTTAATTGAGATGAATATCTTGATTCTATAGGAGAACCAATAATAATGTTTTCTTGGCCAGTATATCTGTATAGTAAAATATACAAAATAGATAGAAAAATCATATAATTAGACATACCATATTTTTTAGCTAAACTAGAGACATTATCAAATAAATTTTGAGGTATTTTGTAATAAACTTTATTTCCGTTATATGATTTTTTATCACTTGGTTGATTATCATATGGTAAATTTATAATAGGTATTTCATAATTTTTAAATCTCTTATTCCAATAATTTTTAATAGGTAGAATATTTTCACTATTTAAGAAATCATTTTCCCAAACAGAGTAATCTTTGTATTCAATATCTGAGTCTTCAATTTCATTTTTATTATATAAATCTAAAAATTCAGAAATTAGAATATTTAAAGATGTTCCATCCATTATTATATGATGTGTATCTATTAGTATCAATGAAGAATTATTGATATAGTGTAGTTCAACTCTAAGTAAAGGTGCAAATTCTAAATCAAAAGCTTTAGGAAAATTATCTACAATAGTCTGTATATCGCTATCTAACATAATTCCATCATCATAGGTTTTCACCTTGATTTTACAGTTGTCTAAAACGAATTGTCTAACCTCTCCATTATAGGTTGAAAAATAAGTTCTAAAAACACTATTTTTCTCAATAATCTTATTGAAAATATCTTCAACTGTGTGAATCTTTAAAAGCTTATCAATAATAATTCCACCACTAACATTGTATAAAAGAGAAGAATTAGCCATTTTTGAAGCATAATATATTCTCTTTTGAGCAGATGATAAAGGGTAGTTAGCTTGCTTTACTGCTTTGGAGATATTATAAATGTTATAATCAGAGCTTTTTTGTTTATCCAAAAGTGAAGCCAATTTAGAAATTGTATTGTGCTTGAATAAATCAGTAACAGTTAAATTAATTTTAAATTCATAATATATCTCTAAAGAAAGTCTAATAGCTAACAAAGAATCCATACCAAGCTCAAAGAAATCATCATGTATAGAAACACTATCTACATTTAGTAATGAACATATTATATTGTGCAATTTAATTTCAGTTAGTGTTGAAGGTTTAACATATGTTACAGGTTTAATATCTATATAAGGTAAGTTCTTTCTATCAATTTTTCCGTTAGGAGTAAGTGGCAATTTATCTAATATCATTACATGATTAGGGATCATATAATAAGGTAGTAAATCAGCCAATTTATGTTTTATAAAATCAGGTGTAATCACAGGGCTAGATGTTGAAACATAAGAGCAAATAGCAGGTACATCATTTATTTTTTTAAATAGAGTAACTGAATTTGTAACATTTTCTATTTTTTTGATTGTATTATTAATTTCATTTAGCTCAATCCTATGACCACGATATTTTATTTGAGAGTCATTTCTACCAATAAAAGATATGAAGCCTGCTTTATCCCAAAATCCTATATCTCCAGTTTTATAAATTAAATTATTTGATAATGAAGAGATATTTACAAATGATTTTTTTGTCATTTCAGGATTATTCAAATAACCTTTAGAAACACTTGCACCAGTAATACAGATTTCTCCAGGAAAACCAACTGGCTGTAAATTATCTAAAAAGTTCAATATATAAATATCGTTGTTTTTCAAAGGATATCCAATTGGAACTGTGGAATTTTCTTCTGTATAGTGATAAACGTAAAAAGTAGAACATATTGTGGCTTCAGAAGGTCCGTATCCATTAACAATTTCAATATCTTTATTTATTTCATAAAAATGATTTAATGTAGAATTTTTAATTGTTTCTACACCAACAGATAATTTATTAATAGTAAATTTTCTGTTATTTATTTTTACAAAGTTATAAATATCATCTAATATATTAGGTGGTATAAAAGAAAATGTTATATTGTGTTTTTCTAAAATATCAATTAACAAAGGAATATTTGTTAAAGTATTTTTTGGATATAACACTAAAGTAGCTCCAAAACATAAAGGTGTAAATAATTCCTGAACACTTGCATCAAAAGATATATTAGCAACAGACAAACAGTTATCCTTATAGCTAAATTTTCTTTCAAAACAATCATTTAAATTGTACACAAAATTAATCAAATTTGAATGTGTTATAGGAACACCTTTAGGTTTACCAGTAGAGCCTGATGTATAAATGACATAAGCAAGATCATCTGGTGAAATTACTGTATTTAAGTTAGTATCATCAAAAGGCTTTAAATTAATTACTTTAGGATTTACAGTAGTTATATTATCTAACTCTAAATCTTTATCAGCTATCAATATTTTAGAATTACTATCACCTAAAATATAATGAACTCTTTCGATAGGGTAATCAGGGTGCATAGGTAAATAAGCTCCACCAATCTTTTGGATTGCTAAAATGGAAATAACAAATAGGTCAGTTTTATTCATATAAACACCAATAATATCCTTTGATTTAGCTCCCTTAGATAATAGACATCTAGCAAATTTACTCACAATATTATTTAGTTCTAAATATGAATAAACTTTATCTTTATAAATCAAAGCATTTTCGTTTGGATATTTATTAACCATATCTTCAAAAAGTTTAATTATGTTAGAATCAAGAGGGCATTTTAAAGAACGATTATTAAATTCATATAAAATCTGAGATTTTTCTCCATCTGTAATATACTCTATATCTTTTAAAAGGATAGAGCTATCAGATAAAACTTGAGAAATAATCTTTAAAATACGTGCATGCCAAGAATTAATTTCTTCTTCAGAATATTTATCTATTAAATAATCATAATCTATTCTTAAAGTACCTGTATCATTAATATCGTATAAACTAATAGTAAGTTCATCAATACCAGTACCTGTAAAAAACCAATTTGTTTCATAATCATTAATATCTTTTGTAGCTTTTGTAATTTGATAAGAAACAGAAATATTATATAAGTTAGAAATAGCTTCATTTTGTTTTCTAACATCTTCAATAATATTTGTATAAGAATATTTTTGATGTCTAAAAATAGACATTATATCAACATTATTTTTTATTGCAAAATCTAAAAATGTGGTATCTGGTAATATATGAGCACGGAAAGGTACTGTGGAGATAAACATACCAGTAGAACTTTTTTCCTTATAATTTGTTCTATTTAAAATTGGCGTACCTATAGCAAAATCATCTGTATTTGTTGAATTAGCAATAAAAACAGATAAAACAGACATGAAGAAAGAATATACTGATAATTTGTATTTTTTACAGTAGTCATTAATTTTAGACATAAAATTAGAATCAATATAATATGTAGCTCTTGATGCTTTACGTGAATTACTTAAATTATTTGTCTTCTTACGCAAAGAAGGAATTGAGACAACATTAGAAAAATCAGACAAATAATTTACCCAAAATTCTTTATCTTTTAAATATTTTTTACTAGTATCATAATTTTTTTCAGAGTTAATAAAATCAATATAAGAAAATGTAGGAGATATATAATCTTCAGTTTCAACTTCATTTTCGTTATTAATTAAAAAATGATATATGTTAACAATTTCTTTTATTGTAATTCCAAGAGACCAAGAGTCAGAAATAATATGATGGATATTTAAAATAACAGCTGCATACCCATTTGGAAATAAAGCTATTTTAAATTTATAAAGAGGCGAATTTAATAAAGTAAATTTTTCTTTTACCATAGAATCTTCTAAATTTCTAAAATCCGCCATAGAAGAAACCTTTACAACATCAATATCAAAAGGTTCATAATCTGTTAAATATTGCATGGGAATACTATTTTCTAAAGTTAGTTGGATTCTAAAACTATCATTTTTACTAACCAATATATTTACAGCTTTTTTTAATAAATTAAGATTTATATTTTCTTTAATAAGCCCAGAGGCGCAAATGTTGCATATATTAGTGTCAGAATAGTAAAATTCCATATTCCAAATATTTTTTTGTGGATTTGTTAATCCATAAACATCCTTTTTTAACATATTTCTCACCTTATATTAAAAATATTTTTATTTAGCAAAATTATATTTTTTTTGTCATAAATTGTCAAGAGATTAAAATAGAAATGTCGCATTTGGGACGTTTCCTTTGAGTACAAAATGTCGCATTTGGGACACATCTATTGATTTACTTAATACTTTCTAGAAAAAGAATTTAACTCTTTTTAAAAAATAGTATTTGGTAAGAACTTTTGGGTTAATAATAGTTTTATATATGTGATTATACTTTTGTTAAGTAATTTGAATATGCTATGATAAATTAAAAATATTATAAGAATTTGATTAAAATTATTGAAATAAGGAAACAATATTTTTGAGGTGGAATATTTGGGAAGAAGAAAGAAAAATAAATCAAAAAAAATAATATTTGTTTCTGTTTTTTTAATATTTATTTGGATATTTGGATTTTATTTATATACTACATATCAAAATATAGAAATAAATGAAAGTAACTATACAGCTGAAAGACAATTATCCACAAAGACTGAACAAACTGTGGAAAATGTAGAAGAAAATAGCACAACAGTTGCAGACATGCTTGAAGAAACAACTAAAAAAGTAGTTGGAATCTCAAAATTAAAAAATACAGGAAGTAGTATTTTTTCAAGTAGTGAAGAAGGTACACTTGGTTTAGGTACAGGTTTTATAGTAACATCTGATGGATATATTGTAAGTAATAGCCATGTAACAGGAGAAAAATATAGTAAATGTTATATAACATTAGAAAATGGAATAAATTATGAAGGAACAGTAGCCTGGAGTGATACGGATTTAGACCTTTCAATCGTAAAAATAAATGCAAAAAACTTACCATATGTTGAATTGGGAGATTCAAATTCTATTAGAGTAGGAGAGACGGTTTATGCAATAGGAAATCCAATAGGGTTTGAATTTAGAAGAACAGTAACATCTGGTATTATAAGTGCAAAAAATAGAACAATAAAAATAGATGAAGAAGATAAATCATCATATATGACAGACTTAATACAAACAGATGCAACAATAAATCCAGGAAATAGTGGAGGACCTTTAATTTATCCTAATGGAGAAGTAATAGGAATTAATACTGTAAAAATATCTACAGCAGAGGGGATTGGTTTTGCAATACCAATTAATATAATAAAACCAATAATAGAAAGTTTTAAACAAACAGGAACATTCGAGGAAGCAACAATTGGTATTTATGCTTATGACAAAGAAGTAGTACCTTATTTAGATTCTAGCTATAATGTGATTGATTTTAATACAGGAATATATGTGGCACAAATTACTCCAAATGGACCAGCTGATAATACAGAATTAGAAGAAGCGGATATTATTACAAGCATTGATGGAAAACAATTAAATACAATGAATGATTTAAGAGAATATATTTACACAAAAAAACCAAATGATGAAGTAACACTTCAAGTTAAAAGAGGAAAGCTAACAAAAGAAATAAAATTAGTGCTAGGTAAAAAATAATGTCGCGTTGGGGACGTTTCCTTTAAGTACAAAATGTCTCAAAGGAAACGCCATAAATAGCGATATTATTCCATATTTTCATCCATGAAATCAAATCTTCTAGAATAATCTTTAGTTTCTTTATTAGACATATAAACTTCTGAACGATTTTGTTTTAGAAATTCTATTATTTCATAAACATCAATCCATATTTCATTTGGACTGTCTACTTGAGATTCATCAAAGATAAGTTGCATACCAAAGTGGAGGTGTGGGACATTTATATTATTTACATTTTCTTTTATACTGTATCCTGTCATACCAAGATATCCAATAACATCTCCTGCTTTTACAATATCTCCTTCTTGTAAATTTTCTACATAAGGATGGTCTTTTCTTAAATGTGCATAATAGTAGTATCTTTTACCATCAAAGCTTCTAATTCCTATTCTCCAGCCGCCATATTGGTTCCAGCCTAAATGTTCTATTGTTCCTGACTCAACTGCAACAATTGGAGTCCCAATACTTCCCATTAAGTCATTTCCAAGATGAGTTCTTTGGAAACCATAAGACCTACTTTTACCAAAGTCATCGTAATGTGAAAATGAATAATTTTTTGCAATTGGAAGAAATGCCTTTATGCCATATTTTTCTGTAAAAGAAGTTTTACCATTTTCATCTTTTTGTTCTATTGAATAATTACCAATAAAGTTAGAAAGAATAGCAGAATAAGCTTCATAATAATAATCATAATATTTTAAATTTCTTGTAAGTTCTTCCATGGTTTCACCATTTTGTAATTTTTCTACTAATTTATCTAAATCACTCTTTTTAAAGTTATCAAAATCACCGCCACATTTACAAGCAAGGTAGCTCAATAATTCTATCCAATTATATTTAATTTCAGAATCTTTATTATGGGAGTCTATATCTAATTTAGCTGTTAAATTCATAGCTTCGGAAGTTACATTAAAATCTACCCATTTTATAAAGTTATCTTCGTTTTTTTCATCTTCGCTATCTACTGCAAATGAGACAAAAAGAATAATTGATAAAGAAAGAGCTAACAATATAAAAAAACAAATTATTAATTTCTTATTTATTTTAAAAGATTTAATAAGCAAAAAATTCACCCCATACAAATATATGGTAAAATATTTAATATTATGATAAAATCTTAATAATAAAAAATATAGAGTAGCTAAATTTAGGAAAGGGAGATTTTGTAATGAACAAATTCATGAAAATTGCAAATGATAATGCTGAAAATGGTATAGCCAAAAAGGAGGGCGGACCATTTGGTGCGGTAATTGTAGATAAAGAAGGAAATGTTATTTCAAATGGAAATAATAAAGTGTTAAAAAATAATGATTCAACAGCGCATGCTGAAATTGTTGCAATAAGAGAAGCTTGTAAAAAATTAAATACTTATGATTTGAAAGATTACATTTTATATACTTCTTGTGAGCCATGTCCGATGTGCTTATCAGCTGCTATTTGGGCAAATATAAAAACAATTTATTACGGTTGTACAAAAGAAGATGCAAATAGTATTGGTTTTAGAGATGATATTATTTATGATTATTTAAAAGGTGAAAATAAGGATTTAGTAAAACTAAAAAATATAGATAGAGAAGAATGTTTAAAAACATTCGATAAGTATAGTAAAGAAAATGGGATAATTTATTAAAATATTTTTTAAAAGAAAATAGGAGGGGTAAAGTTGAAAAAAATATTAAGAATCTTTTTAATATCTGTATTCTTTTTGCTTATTATTGGTATTTCTAAAAATGTAGAAGCAAATTCAATAAGTAAAATTTCGATGGATATATATGTTGATAATAATGGAGATGCTACTATTAATGAAGTCTGGAATTGTACTGCTAATAATGGAACTGAAGTTTATCATCCATATTATAATTTAGGAAAATCAGAGATAGAAAATTTAGAAGTAAGTGAAAATGGAAGAAAATATCAAACATTATCATCATGGAATACAAGTGGAAGTTTATCTACAAAAGCATATAAATGTGGAATAAATAAAATTAGTAACGGAGTTGAACTATGTTGGGGCATTAGTCAATATGGCTCGCATACATATAATGTAAAATATACAATAAGTAATTTCATAGCAAATTTAAATGATTCTCAAATGATTTATTGGACATTTATACCATATGATTTTTCTGATCCAATAGGAAGTGCTTACATAAAAGTCCATACGAACTTTAATATACCAGATTCTGTTGATGTATGGGGATATGGAAATTATGGTGGAACAGCATATGTATATGATGGATATATAGAAATGCAATCTGCTGGCAGGTTAGATAAAGATGAATATATGACAATGCTTGTAAAATTCCCAAGTGGTACATTTAATACATCTAACACAATAAATCATGATTTTAATTATTATTATAATATGGCAGAAGAAGGCTCTGTAAAATATAATGAAAAGCCTACAAGTTTTGGAGAAGTTATTATAAGAATATTAAGTGCTATAATAAATTTAATTCCAATTGTAATAGTTTGGGTAGTATTCTTTTTATCAATAAAAAGATTAAAAAATGATGGAGCTCCTAAATTAAATTTTGGAGTAGGAGGCAAAGAAATACCAAAAGATGTACCATATTACAGAGATATACCTTGTAATAAAGATATTTTTAGAGCATATTACATAGGATATAATTATACTTTATTAAAAAATAAAACTGACCTTTTAGGAGCAATTATATTAAAATGGCTTAAAGATTCTGTTATTAGAATAGAGAAAAAAGAAGAAGGAATATTTAAAAAGGAAAATATTTTAATTTATTTAAATGAAACAATGCCAGAAACTTCTATTAAAAATAATACAGAAAGAAGATTATTTGATATGCTTTATGAAGCAAGTAAAGATGGAGTACTAGAAAATAAAGAGTTTGAAAAATGGTGCAATAAAAGCTATTCTAAAATATTAAAATGGTTTGATGATATTTTAAAAGAACAAAGAGATTTATTAGTGCAAGAAGGGAAAATTACAGTTCAAGAAAAAACTACTTTAAAAGTTTTTAAAAGTAAAGTTTATACAGCAACGCCTGAGTTAAAAGAAGAAGCAATACAATTAGAAGGACTAAAGAGATTTTTAAAAGAATATACTCTTATAAAAGATAGAGAGCCAATTGAAGTAGTTTTATTTGAAGAATATCTAATATATGCACAAATGCTAGGAATTGCCAAAGAAGTTGCTAAAGAATTCAAGGAAGTTTATCCTAAGATTATAGAAGAATCTAAATTTACTTCTTATGATAATATTATTCTTATAAATATGTATGCGTCACATAATATTGCAATAGCAAAGAGTGCAGAAAGTAGAGCAAGAAGCTATTCATCTGGTGGAGGAGGCTTTTCATCAGGTGGAGGCGGAGGCGGTTCCTTCGGCGGAGGAGGAGGCCGGAGGAGGTTTCCGTTAATAAAAAATATGACAATAATAAAAGAGAGTTCAAAAAATGAACTCTCTAATTCTATTTATTTTGTGGAATTGTTCTTATATGAACATCTCTTAATAAATCCATCTTTATATTACTTGGAGCTCCCATCATTAAATCTTGAGATCTACTGTTTAATGGGAATGCAATTACATCTCTTATTGACTCAGTATTTGCTAAAAGCATTATCATTCTATCAATACCATGAGCTATACCTGCATGTGGTGGAGCACCATATTGGAATGCTGTATATAAAGCACCAAATTTTGTTTTAACTTCTTCTTCTGTATATCCTGCCATTGAAAATGCTTTAATCATTACTTCAATGTCATGATTTCTAACAGCACCAGAAGCTAGTTCAACTCCATTACATACCATATCATATTGATATGCAAGTATTTCCAATGGGTCTTGAGTTTCTAGAGCTTCTAATCCGCCTTGTGGCATTGAGAATGGATTATGACTAAATGAAAGTTTTCCATCATTATCTTCAAACATAGGGAAATCTACAATCCAGCAAAATTCAAAACGATTATTATCAATTAAGTCTAATCTTTTTCCTAATTCGTCTCTTACTTGTCCAGCTAATTTCTCAACAACACCTGGAACTTCTGCTATAAAGAAAATACAATCTCCTGGTTTCGAATTTGTTCTTTTTTGCATTTCTATTCTTGCTTCATCTGTAATGAATTTAGCAATAGGTCCTTGGAAAGATCCATCATCTAAAATTCTTAGCCAAGCTAGTCCTTTAGCTTTTAATTCTTTGATTGCAAAGTTTGTCATATCCTCAAAGAAGCTTCTTGGTTTATCTCCAACATCATGTGCGCTAATTACACGAACTATCATATTTTTAAATGCTCTTAAATCTAAATGTTCAAAAATATCTGTAACATCTACGATTTCTAATGGGTTTCTTAAATCTGGCTTGTCTGTTCCATATTTTAACATAACATCTTTATATTTTAATCTAGGGAATGGACAATCATTTATTTTCTTATCAGAAAATTCTTTAAATAAGTTATAAATTACAGGTTCTATTGCTGTTAGTACATCTTCTTGAGAGGCAAAACTCATCTCCATATCTAATTGATAAAATTCACCTGGAGTTCTATCTGCCCTAGCATCTTCGTCCCTAAAGCATGGTGCTATTTGGAAGTATTTATCAATTCCAGCGACCATTAATAATTGTTTAAATTGTTGTGGTGCTTGTGGCAAAGCATAAAACTTTTCTGGATGTAACCTACTTGGAACTAGATAATCTCTTGCACCTTCTGGTGATGAGCTAGTAAGTATTGGTGTTTGAACCTCTAAAAAGTTTCTTTCAATCATTTGATTTCTTAAAAATTGTAAGATTTTAGCACGTAATATTAAATTATTTTTTAGTTTTTCATTTCTTAGGTCTAAGTATCTATATTGTAATCTTAAATCTTCTCTTATATCTTGATTACTGTTTATTTCAAAAGGTAAATTTAAAGTTCTTTTACCTAAGATATCGATTTTTTCAATTTTAATTTCTACTAGACCTGTTACTAATTTAGGGTTAATAGTTTCTTCGTCACGTTTTTTAACAGTTCCATATACAGATACTGCAGATTCTATAGGGATATGTGATGCAAAATCAACATCTTCATCTCTACCAGATGTAACAACTTGTGTTATTCCATACATATCTCTTATATCTAAGAAAACTAATCCTCCTAAATCTCTTATTGTTTCTACCCATCCATATATTTTTACTTTTTCTCCTACATTTTCTAAACGTAGGGCATCACATTTTAGTGTTTTGTACTCTGACATTTAAAATCCTCCTTTTTTATGTAAGCAAGGATACAAAAAGTCCCTGCTAATATTGCAGGGACGAAATATCTTTTCCGCGGTGCCACCCAGCTTGAAAATTTATAATCAAATTTTCCACTTTATTAATATTGCTCCAATATGTTTCACATTTTAGGTTGACCTTCAAAGGTTTCCAGCCTATGACCTTTGTTCTCTATAAGTTACTTCTAAAAGCTTTGTATTGTACAAGCGCAATTTATTATATTTTATGAAATTTATGCTGTAATATTCATTAAATCTGAAATATTTATAAAAAAACACAGTTAATGGTGCGCCTGGAGGGACTCGAACCCCCGGTCTCGAACTTCGTAGGCTCGCATTTTATCCAGCTAAACTACAGACGCATATATTACAGCTACCAAACTATTATATAGCAAAATGTTAAACTTTTCAATATTTAGACTTAAATTTGTTAAAATTTTTTCAAAAAAATCTTGCAAACTAAATAAAAATGTGTTATTATATATAAGCGTTAGATAAAAACTAAATAAATCGAGGTGTGGCGCAGTTGGTAGCGCGCGTGGTTTGGGACCATGAGGCCGCAGGTTCGAATCCTGTCACCTCGACCATAAAAAGAGACTTTTTACAAGTCTCTTAATTTGTTTTTAGGCTATTTTAAGCCTTTTTTCTTTTCTCAAACTTTTTCAAAATTTCTCTATATTTGTGTTACTGCATTCAATATTGCATTCAGCTAAAATATTTTGAATGTAATAATTGCATTCAAGTTTTAGCATATAATTAATCATTAAAACATTTAAAGATTTTATAATATTATTTATGTAAGAATCTTTTTAGAAACATCAGAATTTTTTTATACCATTTTTCTTTATCATATTTAACCATTGCCAATTGTGTTTTTTCATCATGTCTACTTACTTTATTAGCAAACAATTTGTCTAGGTTATATTTTTCACTAATATGCTTTTGATATTCTTTTTCACTTTCATTTAATAAATCTAAATATTGCTTTTTCTCTTCTGGAGTTTCACACCAATAATTGTAACAAATCATACTAATTAATCCATAAGTTTCATCTCTTAAATGTAAATCTTCTATATTTGCATTATAATCAAAGTTACATTTATAATTTTGGTCAGCATTTTCTTCTAAAAAATTCATAAGTTCTTTTGGTATTTTGCTTATTTCTTCATCAGAAAAACCTTTAAGAAAATATAGTAATTCTGACATAGCAATAGCATAATTTTTATCTACCACTAACATCAAATCCTTTCATAGTTTCTATAGCTTTTCCTAGTAATTCTCTATATTTTGTTTTTATATATGAAGTGCTTTTTTCTAGCAAACTTATTCTACAACCACCAGCATGTGTTTTTATGTGGTTTGTTTTCTGATATTTTTGTTCTTCTTCTTTTGTTATTGTGCGTCTACCTAAATCTGGAGCATATTCTTCATAATCTTTATCAGTTTTATATAATTCTTGTGCATATTTCATAAAATCATCTAATCTACTCAAATCTACATCTTGCATTTTATCTCTATAATTATTATAAGCTTCAATTGCAAAAGATAAGGCATCAGTTCTTCCATCATTAGTTTCAATAATCTTAAGTCTATCAGAAGATATTGTTCTTTCTCCTATATGAGTATTCATATTCCAATTATCTTGCTTAAATGATGTGAAATCACTATAAGAACCGTACATCCACTGCATTACTTTGTTTGGATATACGGGTTTCCATTTCTGTTGACCATTTTCATATTTTTGCATTTCTCTTTTATAACGTTCGTAATCATTAATCTTCTTTTGATCAGTTCCGTCGAAAGAAAAATCGCTTGTTTTTGGATTTTTTCCTTCTTTTAAATCAACTTTGAAATACATTCTTTCTTTGAAATCTTTATATATTTTCTCATAAGTTTTATCCATTAATTTTTTATCAATGGATTTATATGGTGGAATATATTCTGCCTGACTTTTTTTAGCTAATCTATTGTACTCCCATTTTATCCATACATCTATAGCTTTTAACATTCCATCTATTCCGTATGAAAAATATATTGTTGGATTTTCTTTGTCATTTCCAGCCTCATTTTCTCCTCCTGCTACAGATTGAAGGCCATTTTTTTCTATACTTTCTCTACTATCTATTCGACTGAAATGAAAAAAAGTATGTTCATAATCTAGTTTATTACTTTTTATATAATTCATTCCTACCTCCAATTAGTAGTTATTTTACTAAAATTATACAATAATAAATACTTTAGTGTAAAGCAATTTATAATATTTTTTAAAGTTCTTCCTCATCTTCAAACCAATCAAAACCACTAGAATTAGCTTTCTTCATTGCATATTCTTTCATAGCTTGTTTTGGTAAAGTTCTATATCTTCTAATTCTTCTTTTAGGTCTATTATTTACTTGTGAGTTAGAAACCATATTGCTGATAGCAA
>CALXCH010000018.1 GCA_944386735.1 uncultured Clostridia bacterium | reverse complement strand
TGTACATTGCAATATTAATTGCACGCTTTTTATATAATTTTTAAAATCATTTCTGCTAGTTGTTAAGATACTTTTATTTCTTCTTGATAATATTCTTCTGATGTCTTAAATTTTAATATCTTTCTAGGATAATTATTTATCCATTTTTCTATTCTTTTCACATCTTTCTGTGTTAAATTTTTAAAACTTGTCCCTTTAGGTAAAAATCTTCTTATCATCTTATTTATATTTTCATTTGTTCCTCTTTGCCACGAACAATATGCATCTGCAAAATATTGGTTTGTTCTTGCTTTCTTACTTCCTGTATATGATTTTTCTATTATTTTCCAATTTCTAAATTCTGATCCATTATCTGTTGTTATTGTTATAAACGTTTTTCTGAATTTTCTTACCCCTAACTGTCTTTCTATTCTATCTAATGCTCTGGCTACTGATTGGGCTTCTTTATTTGGTATTAATTCTATTATTTCTTTCCTTGTTTTCCTTTCGCTTAAAACTAATAAATATGGCTCTTTTTCTCCTTTTATTCCTTCTACTAAGTCCATTTCCCAATGTCCTACTTCTTCTCTTTTATCTATTTCTTTTGGTCTATCATGGATTGTCTTTCCTTCTTTATTTGGTTTTATTTTATCTGACTCTTCCTTTTTCTTATCTTCTTTTTTATTATATTTTCCATACACTAAATCTTCTCTTTTTATATCTAATACTTCTTTATATATATAGTTGTAAATCGTTTTAAAACACAATGTCGTTGAAAATTTGCCTTGTTTTATTTTATATTCTATAACTTCTGGTGAACATTTTTCCTCTTTGAGTTCTTTCTCTATGAAATTGGCTAATTTTATATCTTTTCCAATTTTTAAGTTTACTCCTTTCGCTGTTTCATTTTCTTCGTTTTTTCTTTGTGCTACTTCTGCACAATACTTCCATACTGGCAAATATGATGTCTCTAATTCTATTAATCCTAATTTTATTTCTCTACTAATAGTTGTTCTGTCTTTTCCTATTATTTTCCCTATTTCTGTATATGTTAAATGCAATTCGTTATACAATGGCTCAATTTTTACTCTATCTTTGTAAGTTAATTGTTTAAATTTTTTTCTTTTTGTGTTATACTGTTCTTGACACATAATTAAAAACCTCCAATGTTTAGTCTAGTCAACTAACATTTTAAATGATTTTTAATTATGTGTCTATATTTTTATGTTACTAACGTGCATTTAATTATACAATATTCAACATTTAATTTATTTTGAAATTTATTTGACTTTTTTTATAAATCTGTGTATAATAATTATAGGAAATGAAGAAACCACAAAGTGGTTGCTGAGAGAATATAAATAACCATTCACCCGCCAAAGCAGAATGGTTATTTTTTATTGTCTATGTAGCATATACGCGATGATAACTAAGGCAATATTTATGCTGGCTACTCCTACTAATGCATAGAAAAGTAGTTTGATGATTATTAATAATATTGTTTCTACCATAGCACCACCTCCGCTGTCAATCTCACAACAAATAGTTGTGGAATAAGTATGTACACATCAAAGAGTTAAAGGTGGCAACCAACTCTGCTTATTCTCATTTCCTATGTTTAACACTATAAAACATTTCTAAATAAAAAACAAGCGAACATGTAAAATTTTATTTATAAATATTATTTAATAACATTAATCTTCAAAAATAAAAATCTTGTAACTAGACTCATCATTACTGTTTGAGTAACACATCAGATAGAGCTGGTAGTGAAAATTGTGTCTGCAACTAAACTTAGGTAAGGAAAAATTCAATTTAGAAAATAGAAATAACTAAAGTGCTTGCAAATTTTAGAAAAAGTCTATATAATTGATAAGAGTTAAGTTTAGCGTTTTATCACAAATTTTTAAATTATTCAAAATAAATTTTTTTCTGTAAAAAATTATCCAATTAAAAAAGTAAAAAAATAATTAGAAAAGAAAGGAGTAGTATGGAGAAAAACGAAAAAATTAAATATGTTACCAAAACAAGTTTGTTAAAAAGGGGGTGGACAGAAAAAAGTATCACTGAATTATTGCCACAACCTAAATTAGTAGATAATCCATATTATAAGAAAGCAGCTAAAATGAAACTTTGGGATTTAAAAATTGTTGAAGAAAAAGAAAAAACAAAAGAATTTAAAGAATATGCTAAAAAGAAAGCAAGACGAGGTAATGTAATGAAAAAAGTTGCAAATAAAAAAAGAGAAAAAACTATAGAAGAAGCTAAAAAGTTTGATGTTAAAGTAAAAAGGATTAGTATGGCTGAGCAAAAATATAAAGCATTAGAATCGAAAATTGATTGGTATTATTTAACAGGACAATATGATAGAGTAGAAGGCGTTTCCGAAGCGGATAAAGAAACTATTAGAAGATGGGAAATAAATTATATAAGACATAATCTGACAAATTACGATGCAGAATTAGAAAAACTTTATAGAAAAATTGGTAAAAATGAGGCTTATATTAGTTATAAAAATATATTAATTGAAAAAATTTTTGAGACCTATCCTGAATTAAAAGAATGAAAGTTTACATATTATTTGCTAAATACTCTAGAATATGTTAAAATAGAGTATATAGCAGTTTGGCTATATGCAGTATATCCGGAATTAACCGAAAGGAGCATAATTATGAATGTCCGGGAAAATTTAGTAGCAAAAGAAGATAATGATTACTATTCTAAGAAATATGTTGAGCCAGTTGTTCCAGAAGGATATCGTCACATTAAAGGGACTTATTGGTACAGTGGATTCCAAATTGAAAGGATTAAAGATGGAAGTTTGTTTACCTTTATTCCTGTTGGTAGCTTGAAAAACAATGGAACCCTTGATGGAGAAAATTTCAATAAAAAGTTTGGAAGAAGAAAGTGGTATCCATATGATCCAGATGAATTAGGCGAAGAGTCAATTTATGGAATTCAAAATCCTCTTTGGATACAACTACAAAGTATTAGAGAATATGGAGGATTTTATGTTTCTAGTGCTCCAATTTCAAGAACAGAGAACCTAGAATTGATGTCTATACCAAGAAGAAAAGCCTTGACTGCAGTCGATTTTGATATTGCAATGAATCTGGCAAGAACATTCGAAAACACTTATAGTGTTAGTAGTCATCTTCTTTTTGGAGCAGAGTATGACTCAATTCTTGAATGGCTTATTGAGACAAATGCTATAACTATTCAAGAAGTTACAGAGGGAGACTCTTTTGAGGAATATGAAAACATCAATGTTAATAATATTTATGGTTTAGGAAGTATTGGTGAATGGACACAAGAAAAGACTACAAAAGGTACAGAATCTAAACATGCAGTACGTGGTCCTTCAAATAATACTGATGGAAGTAAAAAACCATTAGCTTGGAGAGAAGCCAACTATAAATATATCAAAAGCTATTACATTGGTTTCAGAGTTGCTCTCTATATACTTTAGCTGCTACTACAAGAAAGACCCTAGCTTTTGCTAGGGTCTTTTTGCTATTTTAATTCTTTAAAGAATTGATATTCTGTTCCAGAAGTGTTTTTACCTATATAAGTATATCCATCATATATTCCATCTAAATCAACATTAAGTTTCATATTATATGCAAATTTTTGATTTAAGTTATTTACAATATGAATTGTAAAATTTAAAGTATAATTAATATCATCTAAATTTACACCAGCTTCTTGTAATGCTTTTCCGTTAAAAGAAATTGTATTACTATCACTAGAAACTGAATAATTTGTTAATAAATCTTTGTTCAAATATCCTAAAGAGATTGGATTAGAACAATCTGTATAAAATGTTGGCTCATCATAGTTATTATTTTGATTCTCATCGTTAGTATTTACTATATTAAAATCAATTCTGCCATTATCAGTACTTGTAATATCTTGATACTTACCAAAATTTAATGGATTCTTATAATTTAATATTTTAGTACCAGTTTCAGATTTAGTTGTCATAGAAATATTATCGATGTATAATTCTTTAACAGTGTTTTCATCAGTTAAATCAGAAACTGTTTGGCTATTATCTATATAAATAGAAATATCAGTATATTGTGAAATTGCCATATCACTTAAAGATTGATTATCTGAATTATCAACAGCATTAGCACTATTATATAATAATATTTTTTGTATACTAAAAATAGGACTCTCATTTTCCTCAGCTATTGCTACCATTTGATTTGCAAAATTATTTCTAGCAAAAGCAGTAGCAAATACAAAATTATAATAAAGTATTAATAATATAATTGCTAAAACAATTAGGATAACAAAAGCTAGTTTTACATTTTTTATTTTAAACTTAAACTTTTTCATAAATTGTAAATCCGTCCTTTCTTTTGTTTAAAGAGTACTATTTTAAGATTTTAGTCTATTATATAGCATTTCCATATAACTATATACTTTAGTATGCCAATTTTCATCTGATGCATATCTGGTATTTACTCCCTCAACTGTAGGGCCATTATAATACCAACCTGCAGCAGTTTCACCGTCATAAATCTTTGTACCAGCAGGGTTTAAATAATATTTAACTAAAGATTTTGCAACTGTTTCAATTCCATCTGCATAGCTATCAAAGTCTTGAGATGATTCATAAGGTGATTCATCATAAGCTCCATATCCAAATAAATTATGTTTATCATTTGCTATATTTGAAGATCCCCAAGCGCTTTCATGAATAGCTATAGATGCTAAGAATATACCATTAATGTTATATTTCTTTTCCATGTTGTAGAATACTTGGTAATTGTCTTCAAAAATTTTATTTTTATCATTTGGAAGGTTTGTAAATATTTTCTTGTAGTCATTTAAAGTTAAGCCACTTGATTTATTTAATTCCATTCCAATATTAACTTTAAGTAAAATCCTTTGAACTCTATTCTTCTCAACAATGTTAGGTGTAGTTGTAGGAGAAGTTAAATTAGAAGTCTTAATATAACCTTCAACTCCATCAAATGAGACTTTTGCCCAGTCTTCACTTGGAAGTTCTAGTAATTTAACATCTATACTTGATTTTATATCTGCAACATCACTTGATGTATCATTTGCTTCAGATTTTAATTTATCATCACTTACAAGATACATTGTATCTCCAATATGAACTTGGTGTTTAGCTAAGAATTCTGAAGTACCACGGGAAATTATTTTAGATGTAGGTTCCACTAAGTTTGTTCTTGCTAAAATTGTTTCTTCAACAAAGTTACCATTTTCATAAGTTTTTACAACTGTAACACTATCTTTACCAAGTACACCTTCTTGGGTTACAATTTCTTCACCCTTTGGTAAAGTAGGATTATCATTATATGTAGTTTCAAACTCAACATCACGTTCTTCTGTAGCTTGCTCTTTTACTCTGTCCATACCAGCATTTTCAGAAATGATGCTTTGCATATTTAATCTATGTCTATTTAATTCATAATTTTCTACTGTTTGTGAAGTATCAGTGCTTGCATAACTTTCCGTAAAAGCAAGGTCTTTTGGAAAAAATAAAGCCATCGAAACAACTAAAATTCCACAACCTGTTATAATATGTGATAATTTTAAATCATTTGACTTTGGTGTGCTTGTCCTATCTTTTGTACGGAAATTAGAAGCAAAGACATTAGAGTTGTTCTTTACTTTGCTAAGCTTAGCTTTAGGTTTATGCTTTTTTGCCTTTTTTGCTTGTTTAGCATAAGCCTCTTGAGCTTGTGGATTATTTCTTATTTCTTGAAGCTCTTTAAAGACATCAGATAAATTTCTATTATCATAGTTAAAAGAATTTTTATCATCTAACATAGCTTTACTCTCTTTCCTCATAAAATAATACACATTTATTATATAATAATAATTGGGTTATGTCCACACTTTTTTACAAAAAAACCGATATTAGAAAAAATTACTATATACTTGCAAAATTCCCAAAATAGTATATAATATACATGTGTATGAATAATTGAAGAAAGAAGGTGAAAAAAAGTGGAATTAGAAGAATTAGAAAAAAATATAGGATATACATTTAAAAATAAAGAATTACTAAAACAAGCTTTAAGGCATACCTCATATGCAAATGAACGTAACATAGAAAGCAATGAAAAATTAGAGTTCTTAGGAGATAGTATTTTAGAATTTATAACAAGTAAATACATTTATAAGAATTACCCTAATTTAAAAGAGGGAGAAATGACTAAAGTTAGAGCAACAGTAGTATGTGGAAACAGTTTATCAGAAGTTGCAAAATTGCATAATTTTAGTGATTTCTTGTATTTAGGAAAATCAGAGCAAAAAACAGGACGAAAAAGCCTAGCGATTTTAGAGGATAGTGTAGAAGCTATGATAGCTGCAATATATTTAGATGGTGGATTAGAGCCAGCAGAAAAATTTATAGTAGAAAATCTAAAAGATGATATTTTAGATGCAACAAAACACGTAGGAGATAAAGATTACAAAACAGTATTACAAGAGAAGCTTCAAGAACATGGTGATGTAAAAATAGAATACAAGACAATAGGAGAAAGTGGACCAGACCATAATAAAACATTTGAAGCAGATGTAGAAGTAAACGGAAAATTCTTAGCAAAGGGAAAGGGGAAAAGTAAAAAAGAAGCACAAATGCAGGCAGCTAAAAAAGCATTGGAAAATTTAAAATAGAAAAGAGGTAATCCATGAAAAGACAATACATAATACCAATATTTGTACCACATTTAGGATGTCCAAACGATTGTATATTTTGTAATCAAAAATCTATAAGTGGTCAAAAAAATGAAATGACAAAAGAAAAAGCGAAAGAAATAATAGAGAATTACCTAAAAAGTATTAAGAAAGAAAACGAAGATGCACAAATAGAAATTGCATTTTTTGGAGGAAGTTTTACAGCAATAGATGAAGAAAAACAAGAAGAATTATTGAAAGTAGCATATGAGTATGCAAAAAATGGAGACGTAGAAGGTATTAGAATTTCAACAAGACCAGATGCTATTAGTAAACCAATTTTAAAAAGACTAAAAAAATATGGAGTAAAAACAATAGAATTAGGTGTTCAATCAGCAAATAACTATATCTTAAAAAGAATAAATAGAGGACATACATTTGAAGATGTAAAAAAAGCATCTAAAATGATTAGATGGCATGGGTTTAGATTAGGACATCAAATGATGGTAGGGCTTCCTGAAAGCACAAGGTTAGATGAAATAAATACGGCAAAACAATTAATAAAACTAAAACCTAAAATGGTAAGAATTTATCCAACATTAGTAATAAAAAATACAAAACTAGAAAAAGAATATGAAGAAGGAAAATATAAGCCATTATCAGTAGTACAAACAGTAGAAATTTGTAAAGACTTAGTAAGGATGTTTGCAGATAAAAAAATAGATGTAATAAGAGTAGGCTTACAAACAACAGATGAAATATCAGATCCAAGTAATAAAGATAGTGAAGTAGTTGCAGGACCATTTCATCCAGCACTAAGACAATTAGTAGAGTCAGCAATGTGGTATGATGCAATAGTAGGAAAAATAAAGAAATTAAATGTAAAAGTAAAAGAAGTAGAAGTTACAGTAAATCCAATAGACGCAAATAATGTAATAGGGCATAAAAAAGAAAATGTAAAAAAATTAAAAGATACATATGATGTAGATCTAATTTTAAAACAAGATAAAAAAGTAAAACAAGGAAAATCAAAAATAGAAGTAACAAAAACTTATACCGATTAAAAAAGAAAAATGCTGTTTTTTGGGACGGGGTCAAAAAACAGCATTTTGTTTAATAACATTTTTAGGGGGATTGGAGTAAGTTTTTAGATTTAAGCTTCGCTTATCGGTGTTTTGCTACCCCTAATTTCCCCTACGCAAAACCACCTAATCTAAAAACTTACTTATATATTTTTTGTTAAAAAGCATAGCAAATTATTTAAAAATTCTTTTATTATAATGGCAAAAAGAAATTGAGCAATCTATGTTGTATTAAAAAATGGTTAAAATAATTGTATTGAGTACTAAATAAAGATAAGTAGTTGTTTTTTGGTACGGGGTCAAACAACTACTTGTAGTCAGAAATATTAAAATAAGAAGAACAAAAAAGAATAAATCACCTATATTTTACCAATAATAAAATAAAGGTGATTTTTTATGGATTTAGTTAATGAAAAGAATGATGAGAAAAAAATAAAAATAAGAAAAGTAATTATAGAAATATTAGGAACAATTTTAGGCTCATTTGTAATGGCATTAGGAGTATCATTGTTTTTACTTCCTAACCAGTTATCATCAGGAGGAGTAGCAGGTATTGCAACTATAACTTATTATTTATTAAAAATACCAATGGGAACGATGATGGTCTTAATAAATGTACCTCTGTTTCTTATATCAATATTTAAAATGGGAAAATACTTTTTTGTAAAATCAATGATAGGAACAGTAACATTATCATTTTTTATAGATTTTTTAGATAAATTTAAGCCACTAACAAATGATAGATTTTTAGCATGTGTGTATGGTGGAATTATATTAGGAATAGGAACAGCAATTCTATTAAAAGTAAACTCGTCAACAGGAGGAAGTGACTTAGTAAGTTATGTAGCAAAAAAATATAAACCAACAGTGCAATCAGGAAATATTATTGTTATTATAGATATTGTAATAGTAACTTTAAATATGATTTTCTTTAGAGAAATAGAAATAGGACTATATTCTGCAATTGCAATTTATTTAATGGGAAAAATGATAGATATTTTATTTGAAGGAATAGATTTTACAAAATTAATGATTATAATATCAGATAAAAATGAAGAAATATATGAACAAATAAAAGAAAAAGTAGAAAGAGGAACAACAGGACTTTATGGAAAAGGTATGTACACAGGAAAAGAAAAATTAGTCCTTATGTGTGCAGCATACAGAAATGATGTGGCTAAAATAAAAATGATAGCAAGAAAAATAGACCCAAGAAGCTTTATAGTAATAACAAACTCAAGAGAAGTAGTAGGGCAAGGATTTGAAAAATGAGACAAGGGGGACGGGTCTTTTTTGTCTCACATTGTAAAATGCTGCAAAGATAAATTTATATTAGAACAAATAATAATTATTGAACTTAAAGTATAAATGTTGTAAAATAAAAATGGTGATAATATGAAAGAGCAAATATATGAAGTAGAAAATTTAGATTCATTTGAATTAAAAGACATTTTTGATTGTGGGCAATGTTTTAGATGGAATGAACAAGAGGACGGAAGTTATACAGGAGTATTTAAAGGTAATGTCCTAAATGTAAAAAAAGAAGGAAATAAAGTAACATTTAAAGGAATATGTAATGGAGATATAAAAGAAGTTGTAGAAGATTATTTTGATTTAAATAGAGATTATGAAATAATAAAAGAAACTTTAAGTAAGATAGATGACAATATGAAAAAAAGTGTTGAATATGGTAAAGGAATACGAATATTAAATCAAGACTTATGGGAAACAATAATATCTTTTATAATATCTGCAAATAACAATATTCCAAGAATAAAAGGAATAATAGAAAGATTATCTAAAAACTATGGAAAAGAAATAGACTACAATGGAGAAAAATATTATACATTTCCAACTGCACAAGAATTAAAAGATGTAAGTGTAGAAAAATATAGAGAATTAGGATTGGGCTTTAGAGATATAAGACTTTATGAAACAACTAAAATGATATTAAATGGAGAAGTAGACTTAGACGAACTAAGAAATAATCCAAACACTATGGAAGTAAGAGATAAATTATTAACATTATCAGGAGTAGGCCCTAAAGTTGCGGATTGTATATTATTATTCTCAGACTTAAAAAGATTTGAAGTATTTCCAATAGATGTATGGGTAAGAAGAGTTATGAATGACTTATACATAAAAAACGAAGACGAAACAAAAGTGAATAAAAAACAAATAGAAAAAATAGCAAAAGAAAAATTTGGAGATTTAGCAGGATTAGCACAACAATATTTATTTTATTGGAGAAGGGAAGCATAGTGTCGCGTTTGGGATGTTTCCTTTAAGACATATAAAAATATTAATAAAAGTTAAATTAAAATCAAAAGTGTAGATTGCATCTACACAAATTCTATAACTTTATAATATATATTTTAAGAGTAATACAAAAATAATTGCTGGTCACGAATAGCAAGAGGTGGACTTGCTATTTTTTGTTTTCTGTTATAGAATCTAAGGAAAGAAAGAGAAGAGGAGGATGTGTCCCAAAGTGTTGGAAAACCGACAAAAGGAAACGTCCTCAGTGGAGGTAGAGATGGGCTTAAGACTTATTTATGGTAAATCTGGAAGTGGTAAGAGTACTTATTGCTTTTCTGAGATTGCAAGACTAATTGAAAAAGAAAATGAAAAGAAAATCTTTATAATAACACCAGAACAATTTTCATTTACAGCTGAAAGAAAATTAATGGATGAAATGGAAAAGTTGGGAAGTAGTGCAGCTATTTATGCAGAAGTAATAACTTTAAGCAGAATGGCTTATCGTGTTATGCAAGAAGTTGGGGGAAATAAAGAGCAACTTTCAAAATGTGGTAAGGCAATGTTAATATATTCAATACTTAGTAATAACCAAAAAAATTTGAAGTTCTTAGGTAAATCAGATGAAAATATTGATTTAAGTATGAGAGCAATTACAGAGTTTAAGAAACACGGCGTAAGTATAGATGATTTGTTAGGTGAAATAGATAAAACAGAAGATTTATACTTAAAAAATAAGTTACAAGATATGGCTTGTATTTATCAAAACTTTGAAGAAAAAATTTCAGGAAGTTATATAGAAGATACAGATTTGTTAACAATACTTGCTGAAAATTTAAGTAAGGTAGATTTAGTAAAGAACAGTATAATATTTATAGATGAGTTTGCAGGATTTACTTACCAAGAATACCAAGTAATAAAAGAAATGTTAAACTTAGCAAAAGAAGTAAGTATAACAATGTGTGTGGATGATTTGGATTTTAATACTAATCCAGATATTGATATTTATTATCCAAATAAATTAACGGTAAAGAGACTATTAGACTTAGCAAAAGAAAATAATATAAATGTTGAAGAGCCTGTAGAGTTAAAAGGCGAGCCTCGTTTTAAGACAGAAGAATTAAAATTCTTAAGTAACAATTTATATAATCCTAAATCCACAAAATATGGAAAAGATGTGGAAAACTTATCTATTTTTCTTGCTAAAAATGGATATTCAGAAGTAGAAGCAGTAGCAAAAAGGATACAAAAGTTAGTAAGAGAAGAAAATATGCGTTATAAAGATATATCAATAATAACTAAAGATATAGAAGGGTATTCATCATTAGTTAGGGCTATCTTTAGAGAATATGATATACCTGTTTTTATAGATGAAAAAAGAGATTTAAACCAAAATATAATAGTTCAATATATACTTAGCATATTAGAAATTCTAACTAAAAACTTTTCTTCTGAATCTATATTTAGTTATATAAAATTAGGATTTTTTGATTACGAAAAAGAAGAAATTTTTAAATTAGAAAATTATTGTAATAAATGGGGAATTAAATTAAATAAATGGAAAAAAGATTTTATTTATGAACTAGATAATGAAAACAAGAAAAAAGAAATAGAAAGATTAAATGAAATAAGAAAAGAGATAATAAATCCATTACTTAAATTACAAGAAGATATTAAAAAAGATAAAACTGCTAAAAATATCACTAAAGTTTTGTATAATTTTATGGTAGAGCAAAATATAGAAGAAAAGATATCTAATAAGATAAAAGAACTAGAAGAAAATAATTTAGTAGATTTAGCAAATGAATATAAAGAAAGTTATCAGATAATACTAGATATATTTGATGAAATTGTTTTAATATTTGATGAAGATAAAATGACAGTTGATAAATATCAAAAAATATTAAAAATAGGACTAAAAAATAGTGGACTTGGAAAAATACCAGGAACAGCTGACCAAGTGATTCTAGGTGATGTCGATAGGTCAAGGAGCCACAAAGTAAAGGTTGTATTTATTTTAGGGCTAAATGATGGAAGTTTCCCAAGTGTAAATAAAGATGAAGGATTTTTAGATGATAGCGATAGAGAAATATTAAAACAAGATGGAATAGAGCTTGCAAAAGGTACAATAGACCAGTTATATGAAGATAAATTTAATATTTATAAAGCATTTACAACAGCAGAAGAAAAAATATATCTATCATATAGTTCATCAGATAAAGATGGAAAATCATTAAGACCTTCTGTGCTTGTAACTCAAATTAAGAAAATGTATCCAAAGCTAGAAGAAGCAAGTGATGTAATAACTAAAAAATATGAGCTTGTAAATAAGGAAGTTACATATGAAGAACTAATAGAAAATATTGCAAAAATAGGAAATAAAGAAGAAGTAGATGAAATATGGTATCAAATATATAATTATTATAAATCACAAAAAGATTGGAATGAAAAATTACAAGGAGATTTAGAAGGATTAAGATATACAAACTTACCAGAAGATATAAAACAAGAAAATATTGATAAATTATATGGGAATACATTGAAGACAAGTATATCAAGACTAGAAAAATATAGAGGGTGCCCGTTTTCATATTATTTACAATATGGTTTAAAAATAAAAGAAAAAGAAGAATTAAAAATACAAAGTTTTAATACAGGTTCTTTCATGCATGAAACAATAGATAACTTTTTTGAATATGTAAAACAAGAAAATCTAAATTTAGCAGAAATAGAAGAAGAACAAATATTAGAAATTGTATCTAAAATAATAGAAGAAAGTTTAAGCTTAAATAAAAACTTCATATTTACAGCGACAACAAAATATAAAGTTTTAGTTAGAAGATTAAAGAGAATAGTCACAAAAGCATTAAAATATATAATACAAACAATTATACATAGTGATTTTGAAGTAAGTGGAACAGAGGTAGAGTTTAGTGAAAAAGGTAAATACAAACCAATTACATTAGAGCTAGAAAATGGTAAAAAAATAGAAATAACAGGAAAAATAGATAGAATAGACACGACAACTAATGAAGATGGAAAATACTTAAGAATAATAGACTATAAATCATCAGCAAAAGATATTGACTTAAATGAAGTGTATGCAGGACTTCAAATACAGCTATTAACATATACAGATGCAATTTGCCGCCAAGAAGATATAATGCCAGCAGGAGTATTTTATTTTTCATTAATAGAGCAAATGGCAGATGCAGATAAAAGAATAGATGAAGACGAAATAGAAGAAATGATAAGAAAAAACTTTAAAATGAAAGGGTTAATAGTTGCAGATGTAAAAATTATAAAAATGAATGATAATACATTAGAATCAGGAAAGACTTCAATGTTAGTGCCAGCAGGAATAACAAAGCAAGGAGGAGTAAGTGCCAGAGATACAAAAAATGGCGTTAAACAAGAAGAATTTAAAGTTTTACAAGATTATATTTATAAAACGATAAAAGATATTTCAAAAGAAATATTAAGTGGAAAAATAGACTTAAGACCATATAAAAAACAAACAGAAACGCCTTGTAGGTATTGTGAATATAAAACAATATGTGGTTTTAATCCTAGACTAAAAAATAATAAATATAATTACATAGATAAAAAATCAAAAGATGAAATTTTAATGAAAATGAAAAGTGAGACAAAATAGGGGACAGGCATCAAATGTTTCAAAGGAGGAAAGATGGATTTATCAAACGAAAATGTAATTCATATAAAAAAGGATGGTATAGAATACTTACAGTTTAGAAAATTGTTAGAATATGAAGATATAATAAATCATGCATATTCATTAGGAACAAATATTGATTTTAGAACATCAAGAACAAATAGTGAGTTATCTAAAGAAGAATATGCGAATTCATTAAATGATTATGATAAACTATGCAGGTCAATTGGTTGTGATTATAGAAATTTAGTAAAAGGTATTCAAAGACATACAAATAATGTTAAAATTGTATCAGAAAAAATAAATAAAGATGTACCTGATTTTAGATGCAAAGAATATGAAAATATTGATGGACTAATTACAAACAAACCTAATATAGTTTTAGCTAGTACAAGTGCTGATTGTATTTCATTATTATTCTTTGACCCAGTAAAAAGAGTAATTGCAAATGTACATTCTGGTTGGAAAGGGACTTTACAAAGAATATCTATAAAAACAGTAGAAAAAATGGTAAATGAATTTAGTTGTAAGCCCGAAAATATAATTGTTTGCATCTGTCCATCAATTAGAAAATGCCATTTTGAAGTAGAAGAAGATGTAAAAAATAAATTTGAAAAAGAATTTCAGGATTTAGGAGAAGAAAAACTAAAAGAAATAATAGAAGAAAAAATACCAAATAAAAAATGGAACATAGATACAGTGCTTATAAACAAAATTATATTAGAAGGAAAAGGATTAAAGGAAGAAAATATAATTGATAGTAAAATCTGTACAATGTGTAATCCTGAGATTTTACATTCATATAGAGCAGAAAGAGAAAATTATGGATTAAATACAGCTTTAATTGAATTAAAGGAGAATAAGTAAATATGATAATTCCAAATAAATTAAAAAAAGGTGATACAATAGGAGTGGTAGCTCCATCAAACCCAATAGTTGGAGATAATGTAGAAGAAATAATGAGAGCAAAAGAAAAAGTAGAAAAAGATGGTTTTAAAGTAGAGTTTTCAAAAAATCTTTTTTCTAATACATGTGGTTATAGTAGTACAGCAAAAGAAAAAGCAGAAGATATTAACTATATGTTTTCTAATAAAGAAATAAAAATGATTTGGTGTGCAAAAGGCGGGGAAAATTCAAATTCTACTTTTGAATATTTAGATTATGATATAATAAGAAAAAATCCAAAAATTATTTGTGGTTATAGCGATATAACTTCTTTAACTAACATCATAACTGCTAAAACTGGAGTTGTTACATTTAGTGGGACAAACTTTAAAACAATAGCAACAGATGAAACGGATTTTAGTTATAACGAAGCAATAAAGCGTTTTGTGGAGTGTGACTTACATTTAGGAAAACCTGAAGATTATAAAGTAATAAGAAGCGGAATGGCAGAGGGAGAATTAATAGGTGGAAATCTTAGTTTAACAAGAGGATTAGTTGCAGGAAAATATAAAATAGACTTTACAGATAAGATATTATTTTTAGAGGAGTTAGGATTTGAAACAGGGCCTACAATGGCAAGTAATTATTTATATTATATGAAACAAAATAATGTATTTGATAAAATAAAAGGATTATGGATTGGAAGTTATAATCATGAAAGTAACACTTATTTGGAAAAAATAGTTTTAGATGTAATAGGTGATGAGTATAATTTTCCTATTATAAAATCAAATAATTTTGGTCATATTGAAGAAAAAATAGTGATACCAATTGGGACTAAAGCAAAAATAGATACAGATTCAAAAGAAAAAATAAAATTAGAAGAAAAATGTGTAAATGCTATGTAAAAGGAGAAGAAAATGTACGACAATTGGGAGGATTTAGAAGCGTCAATAAAAGGATGTAAGAAATGTAAATTATGTAATGGAAGACAAAATATAGTATTCGGAACAGGAAATAAGAATGCTAGGTTAATGTTTATAGGTGAAGGACCTGGAGCAGACGAGGATAGACTTCGGAGAGCCTTTTGTAGGTAGAGCAGGAAAACTTATGAATTTAGCATTCCAAGCAATAGGATTAAAAAGAGAAGAAGTCTATATTGCAAACATTGTAAAATGTAGACCACCAGGAAATCGTAATCCAGAAGAAGATGAATGTGAGGCTTGCATGAATTATTTAAGAAACCAAGTAATATTGGTAAAACCAGAAATAATTGTTTTACTTCGGAAGTGTAGCACTAAAACATATATTAGGAAAAGAGTATGGAATAACAGCATCGAGAGGTAAATGGATGGACAAAAAAGGAATAAAATATATGCCAACATGGCATCCTGCAGCACTTTTAAGAGATGAAACTAAAAAAATTGATTTTATAAATGATTTACAACTAGTAATGAAAGAATTGAATAAGTAGTACAAGTATTTGACCAGAATGTATAAGTATTGTAGAATAGAACAAAATGATTTAGAGGGAGTAAAGATGGAAGGAATAAAAGAAAAAGCTAAATATTGTTTAAATTGTAAAGTAAAACCATGTTCAAATAAAGGTTGTCCACTTCATAATGAGATACCAGATTTTATAAAAGAGGTAAAAGAAGGTAATTTTAATAAAGCATATGAAATATTGTGTAAAACAACAGTACTTCAAGGTGTTTGTGGAAGAATTTGTCCTCATCAAAAACAGTGCCAAGGATCTTGCGTAAGAGGTATTAAAGGAGAAAGTGTTGCAATTGGAGATTTAGAGGCTTTTGTTTTTGATAAAGCAATGGAAGAAGGAAATTCATTATCAAAAGTTTGGAAAGAAGAAATAGATGAAAATGAAGGAGAATTAAGTAATAAAAAAGTAGCTGTAATAGGAGGCGGCCCTTGTGGACTAACAGCTGCAGCATTCTTAGCAAAAGAAGGAGTAGAAGTTACAATATATGAAAAATATGATTACTTAGGTGGACTTTTAGTACATGGAATTCCTGATTTTAGATTAGATAAAAAAATTGTAAAGCAAACAGTAGATAATATTTTAGATTTAGGTATAAAAGTAGAATATGGTAAAGAGCTTGGAAAAAATTTAAATTTAGATGAATTAGAAAAAGAATATGATGCTATATTTTTAGCATTTGGAGCAAACTGTTCTTCAAAAATGGGAATAGCAGGAGAAGATTTAAAAGGTGTATATGGGGGAAATGAATTATTAGAGTATAATATGCACCCAAATTATGAAGGAAAAGTAGTTGCCGTTGCTGGCGGTGGAAATGTAGCGATGGATTGTGCAAGAACTATTAAAAGACTTGGGGCAAAAGAAGTAAAAGTAGTGTATAGAAGAGCAAGGGAGCAAATGCCAGCTGAAGATAAAGAAGTAAAAGAAGCAATGGAGGAAGGAGTAGAATTTTTATTTCAAAACAATATAGTAAGAATTTTAGGAAAAGACAATGTAGAAAAATTAGAATTAATAAAAACAAAATTAGTTCAGAAAGAAGGAGACACAAGACTTTCTCCTGTAAATATAGAAGGAAGTAATTATATAATAGATGCAGATTATGTTGTTATGGCATTAGGAGCAAGTCCAGAGCCTTTTGTAAAAAATTTAAATTTAAATCTAAATAAATGGGGAAATATTGAAGTAAATGAAAATTATCAAACTTCAAGAACTAAAATATATGCAGGAGGAGATTTAGCAGGAGTAAGAGGAACAGTAGCTTGGGCAGCATATTCTGGAAGGGAAGCTGCAAAGAAAATAGTAGAGAAATTAAAAGAAGAAGCTTAAATTTTTTAAGCTTCTTTATTCGTTAATATTTTCTTTTGAACCTTCACCTAAAATTAATTTTTTGATAGCTTTAAATATTGAAACAAAGATATTTTCTTTTTTAGAAATTACTTTAATTGCAGTTTCAACTTCTCCATTTTCTATAGCATTATATTTCTTTTCTAAATCCATCATTTTATTTACATAGTAGTCATTGAAAAAAGTATAACCTTCTGTACATCCAAGATAATCTTTAAAAGTATATAATTTTCTTCTATAGTTTTCAACTTCTTCTAAGTTAGAAATTGAATTAAATGCTTTATCAAAATAGCTAGAAATTATAAGGTTTTGAGTTCTCATAAAAGTTAAAGAAATTTCACTTCTTAATTCATCAATTTTTTCTAACATTCCATCTACTTTTCTGTTTCTATCATCAATAGTTGCTATTCTATTATTTAATTTAATAATTTCTTCTTCACTATTTAAAATATCATCAATAGCATTTTGAACTGTCATAAAAGTTTTAGGTGATGTTAGATTTGAAAAAGTTTCTTTAAATTTATCATTACTATTTAATGTACTTTCAAACAAAACATCTTCGCCAGTTATGTATGCCATTTGATTAACAAGACAACATTCTAGAGGATAGTATGAAGGACTTATTGTTTCAAAACTTATGCCAAAGTATTTAACATATTCTTTTGGTATTCCATTAACTTTAGATGCCATAAGCTGAACTGCTGCTTCATTTAATCCTAATCCATAAACTTTAAATTCAGTATAATCACAAAGTCCCATCCTAATTAAATAATTTCTTTTATCTTTTACTTCTTGTAAGTAATGAATGCATTCATGGATTGCAAATTCTTCTAAATCTTCATCTTGAATATGTTCGTTAAAATATATAGAAGTATTTTTATAAAAATAGTTAGCTTCAGCCATTCCTTCAGGCATTTTTGCTTTATACATATTTAATCTAGATAATTTAATAAATAATTCATTTTGGTTTAAATTAAATTCAGGAAAAGTCTCACATAGCTTTACTGAAACATTTCTTGCAATAGAATTAATTTTTAAAGTATCTAGTTTTTCAGTTACTTCAATTCCATCTTTTCTTAAATCTGATTCTATACTCATATTTATATACTCCTTGTAGTCTATTCTAACAATATTATACTATAAAAAATGTAAAAAAATATTTCATAAGTATTAAATATTAATTACAGTTTAGTTACAAAAAGTTAAAAGTTTCTTGACATTTTTTAATAAAGCTATTATAATACCATCATAATTTGATTATCAATGTTAGTTAAGTTAGGAACAAAATATAGATAGAGTTTGGATTCTATAATTATTAATATCAAACTTTTAAGATCAATTAAAAATCCAGTAAATAATTAGAAAATTAATGATGACTTTGAAAGAAATTTTATCAATTTTATTGCTAAGTTAAATAGAACATATGAAAAATGAGAAAACTCAAAAAAGTGAAAAAATAGAAGAAAAAATTAGAAGAATTTAGAATTTATAATAAAAATTCTAGTTTTTAGAAAGATTTTTATTTGACTTTTTTTCTTGAAAATTTTATACTAACTACAAATTGTAATCGAATTATAAAATAAAAATTTATAAGGAGGACAAAAATGGACAATAATGAAATTAATTCTATTATACTAAAAATTTATGAAGAACAAAAGAAAACAAGTAATAAAATTGATAAACTGGAAAAATCAATTGATGGAAAAATATCAGTATTACAAAATGGACTACAAGGACAAATAAATGGGCTTCAAGAACAGGTAAATGGGCTTCAAGAACAGGTAAATGGACTACAAGGACAAGTAAATGGACTTCAAGAGCAAGTAAATGAAATGCAAGTACAGGTAAATAAAATACCAAAAATAGAAGAAGAATTAAGAACACTTAGTGGTAGAGTTGCTGTAATAGAAAAAGAACATGGAGAAAAATTACAAATATTACTTGATGTAGTTACTGGAAATAGCAAAAAGAGTAAAGAATTAGAAAAAAGAATAGAAAAAGACGAAAAAATTATAAATAGACATTCTGATGAAATATATTATTTAAAAGAAAAAGTTCAAGAAGCTTAAAAGCCTATTAGAACTTTTATCCTAATAGGCTTTTGAAATTATTTTACAACAATATTATAAATTTTATTTTTAACATAAATTTCTTTTACAACTGTTTTACCTTCTAATTTTGAATCAATTGCATTATGTACTTTTTCTTTAATAGAAGCTTCATCTTCATCTAAAGCAATTTGAACAGTTCCTTTCAATTTTCCATTAAATTGAATAGGTAAAGTAATTTCATCAGCTATTGTTTTAGATTCATCATACTCAGGCCATTTTTGGTAAGCTAAATCTTCTTTTTCACCTAATACAGACTTATTAAGTTCTTCTGTAATATGTGGTGCAAAAGGATTTAATAGTTGTAAAAATGTTTTAAATTCAGCTTTGTTAATAGTTTTTTCTTTATAAAATTCATTAACCATTGTCATAAATGTAGAGACACAAGTATTAAATTTCATTTCTTCAATATCAGAAGAGACTTTCTTAATAGCTCTGTGCATCATTTTCTCAAACTTAGGAGAATATTTATTGCCATCTACTAATAATGATTGTAAATTCCATACCCTATCTAAGAATTTAGAGCAACCTCTAATACTTTCCATAGACCATGGAGCTGTTTGATCAAATGGTCCCATGAACATTTCATAAACTCTAAAACTATCAGCACCAAATTCATCAACAACATCATCAGGGTTGACAACATTACCTTTAGATTTAGACATTTTTTCACCATTACTACCTAAAATCATACCATGAGAAGTTCTCTTTTGATATGGCTCTTTAGTTGGAACAACTCCAATATCATATAAGAACTTATGCCAAAATCTAGAATATAATAAGTGCAAAGTTGTATGTTCCATACCACCATTATACCAATCAACAGGTGACCAATAATTTAAAGCTTCTTTTGATGCTAATTCATTATCATTGTGTGGGTCCATATACCTTAAGTAATACCAAGAAGAACCAGCCCATTGAGGCATAGTATCAGTTTCTCTTGTAGCTTTACCTCCACATTTAGGACAAGTTGTATTTACCCACTCAGTATGTTTTGCAAGAGGTGATTCACCATTTTCTCCTGGTTCATAATCTTTAATATCAGGTAATTTTAGTGGAAGTTCATCTTCTGGAATTGGAACCCATCCACATTTATCACAATGAACCATAGGAATTGGTTCACCCCAATAACGTTGTCTAGAAAATACCCAGTCACGAAGTTTATAATTTACTTGTTTTTTACCGATATGATTTTCTTCTAAGTATTCTATAACTTTCTTCTTAGCATCTTTTACAGATAAACCATTTAAAAATCCAGAATTAATTAAAATACCAGTTTCAACATCTGTAAAAGCTTCTTTTTGTACATCACAAACTACATCTTTAGAGTTTGATTTAATAACTTGTACAATTGGTAAATTAAACTTAGTTGCAAAATCGTGGTCACGAGAATCGTGAGCAGGAACAGCCATAATAGCACCTGTTCCATAAGTAATTAAAACATAATCAGATATCCAAATTGGAATTTCTTTTCCTGTTAATGGATTAATTGCTTTAAGACCTTTAACTTCACAACCTGTTTTCTCTTTATTTAATTCTGATCTTTCAAAGTCAGATTTTAAAGCAGTTTTCTTTCTATATTCTTCTACTTCATCCATGTTAGTGATTTTGCTAGATAATTTTTCAATAATATGATGTTCTGGTGCAACTACCATATATGTAGCACCAAATAAAGTATCTGGTCTAGTTGTATAAACTGTTAAAGTCTCATCAGAATCAGCAATTTTAAATGTAACTTCAGCTCCTTCAGAACGACCAATCCAATTCTTTTGTTGAGCTTTAATCTTATCTAGGTAATCAACATCGTCTAAATCATCAATTAACCTTTGAGCATATTCAGTAATTTTAAGCATCCATTGACTTTTTTCTTTTTGGACAACAGGGCTTCCACATCTCTCACATACACCATTTACAACTTCCTCATTTGCTAAACCTACTTTACAACCAGTACAGAAGTTAATAGGCATAGTAGTCTTGTAAGCTAAACCATGCTTATAAAGTTGTATAAAAATCCATTGGGTCCATTTATAATAATCAGGGTCTGT